>NZ_JBDJPF010000061.1:0-45161 GCF_054957865.1 Streptomyces xingningensis | reverse complement strand
CCCTGCTCATGACACCCCCTGATGTCCACCGGACAACCCCGGATTGTCCACGACCGACCTGCGCTTTCACGGCCCGGCAGTGGATGGCCAAACACACCAACCCCCACCCTGAGTCTTCCGCTGCCGGACCCCGCCATTGGGAGGCTGCTGTGAAACATGCCTACCGTCTCAAACCCCTTCGCCCGGGCGGTAGATGGTTTCATCCGGCCGCCCAGGCGGCCGTGCTCGGACTGTGCGCCGACCACCGGCGACCGCGCAACCCGGACTCCGGCGTACGCGCCCAGAACGCCGTGCACCACACCACCCCCGGCACATCCACGACGAGGAGACACCCATGCCCAGAACACGCTCACGCCTGCTGCGTGGCATATCCGGCCTGCTCGGCGCAGCATTGACCGCCGCCGTCCTCACCACAGCCGTTGCCCCCGCCGGCGGTGCCCAGAGCGACAGCCGGACGATCTCCACCGCCGCCACCCTCGGCAACAGCGCGTCATCCGGCGGTCAGATCACCCGCGATCAGGTCATCAAGCGGGCCCGGGACTGGGTCGATCAGCAGGTCCCCTACAGCACCAGCAGCTGGCGGCCCGACAGTGCCACCGGGAGAAGCTATCGCCAGGACTGTTCCGGGTTTGTCTCCATGGCCTGGAAGCTGAAGTCCAGCCTCACCACCGAGTCCCTGCCGTCGGTAGCCGTCAAGATCTCCGCCTCGGATCTCAAACCCGGCGACATCCTCAACTCCGACGAACATGTCGTGATCTTCGGCGGCTGGATCAACCGGGCTCAGCACACCTTCACCTACTACCAGGAGAGCAACCCCCGCCGTCCGGCCAACAAATCCGAGGGGAACCTCGACGCCAGTACCCTCGCCGGCCATCCCACCAGCGCCTATGCCGCATTGCGCTACAAGAACATCACCGACACCTCCGCCCCTGCCCCGGCGCCGGCCTCGCCCGCCCCGACGCCCGACAAGCCCAAGCCGACCCCGACTCCAACCCAAACCCCAACCTCGACCCCATCCGCGTCGGCCCGGTCGAAGCCCAATCCCAAGCCCAAGCCCGCTCCGTCCGCCCCGGCCTCCAACAAGCCCACCCCGCCCCCGTCCTCGCCGGCCACCACGGAGCCCGCCCATCCCGCACCCTCCACCGCACCCCGCGCCTGGGTGAACGCGGCCTCCAACAAGTGTCTGGAAATCCGGGGCGATGCCACCGATGACGGTGCCACGGCCAACCAGTGGGACTGCAACAACTCACCCACCCAACGGTGGATCAGCGCCAACCCGGACGGGTGGGGCACCATCATCAATGCGAACTCGCATAGGTGCCTGGAAATCCGCCGTGATGCCACGGACAACGGGGCCACCGCCAACCAATGGGACTGCAATGGCTCGGCGACCCAGAGGTGGCAGTGGAAGGCCGCACCCGGCGGAGGCTGGAACCTGGTCAACGCCAACTCCGGAAAGTGCCTGGAGATCCGCGACGGTTCCAACGAGAACGGCGCCCTTGCCGACCAACGCGACTGCGACAACTCTCTTGCTCAGAAGTGGTCCTGAACCAATGCTCCTGAACCAAGCGAGATCGCTTGAGGAGGGCTGGAATGAACTTCACCGTGCTGCACAGTGCCTGCGTGTCGCCGGAGCAGCGGTTCGACTGGTGGTGTGAGTTGATCAGCCACGATGTCGCACCCGCCCGGATCACCAGTGAGCACAGTGCCGACTTCCCCGCGAGTGCCGGATCGCTCGCTCTGGGAACGGTACGGCTGACGACGATGTCCTTCCCCGCCATCAGGTCACAGCGCACTCCCGGGCTGATCCGGCGCTCCGACCCCGAGGGTTATGAGCTGGCTCTGATCCAGGACAGCGATATGTGGATTTCCCAGGGCCGGAATGACAGCAGGCTGAAGGCCGGTGATTTCGCCCTGTGGAACACCTCCCTGCCATACGACGGCCGGGGTTTGAGCGGGACGGGGAGGAGCTTCTTCCGGGCGGTCATCCTGTATCTGCCCCGGGCCGAACTCCCCTTGCCGCCGGCCAGAATGGACCAGTTGCTGGCGCGGAACATGTCCGCACGCGATGGCATGGGCGCAATCCTTGCCGGATTCCTGCGGAATGTGCTCGAGCAGGCACCTGCCCTGGCAGAGCAGGACGCGGAGCGGCTGGGCACTGCCGTGTGGGAACTGACCACCGCTTTCCTCGCCCACCGTCTGAGCGTCTACGACCGTCTGCCGCCGGAAGCCAAGAACCGGATGCTGCTGGCCCGTATCGACACCTTCATCGAGGACAATCTGGCCGACCCTCGGCTGTCCCCCTCCGCGGTCGCCGCCCATCACCACATCTCCGTCCGCTGCCTGCACTACCTCTTCCGGCAGCGGCAGGAGACGGTGGCCGCGATGATCCGGCGTCGGCGGCTGGAACACTGCCATGCCGACCTCACCGATCCCCGTCTGCGGACTCTCCCCATCCATGCCGTTGCCGCGCGGTGGGGCTTCACCAGCGCGGCAGGATTCAGCCGTTCCTTCCACACCGCCTATGGCATCACCCCGAAGGAACACCGGTACACGCTCCTCGCCGCGCCACTTGCGCGCAAGGACAAGGAACCGTGCGCCGTCTGCTGACGACCGCGATGGGCGGATGGGCGCACACTGCTGGGGTCGCCGAAGGTGCGACCGGTCCGGACCTGCGTACTCGGCACGGGGGGAGGCACGCGGGTCCGGGCCGTACAACTCCGAGCACGGCATCGGTGCGGTAGTCGCCCCACCTCAGAGGAGTGGCCATGAGCCTGTCATCCGCGCAGTCCTACCAGTGGTCCGGCCGAGTACTCCAGGCGTTGCGTCGCAGCCTTCTCGATCACGACTTCCTGGAAATGCTTCCCGCCATACTCTCCTCCCAGGACGAGCCGGGTGCGCGGCACTCGATCGCGGTTCTGGGAGACAGGGCAAGGCCCACGGTGAGCGCACGGGATGGCCGGGTGTCGGTGGACGGGCAGTGGATGTATCACCTGCCGGTGAGTCATTCGGTGGAGAAGCAGATGGCTCTTGAGCACGTCGATCGCGTCTACTGCCTGACGCCTTGCGTGCGACTTCTCATGGACGGTGAGGAGTTGTCGGGCAAGCACTTGTATACGTTCTTCCAGGTGGTCGCCGAGTGGCGAGCCGCCGATGCGGACGAGGTGTTCGCTGTCACCGAGAGCATCCTCGGTGGCTTTGCCCGCTATCTGGAGCCGATTCTCCCGGAGGCGAAGGATGTGGCCGTGAAACGGTTGGCGGGACTGCAGAGCGGGCCCTACCCCCGTATTTCCTTTGCCGAGGCGCTCGCCCTTGCCGGGCGCCAACCGCAGGAGCCGCAGAACACGGACCTGACCCGTGATGAGGAGCGGATTCTCACCGAGAACTTCACCTCGCCCTTCTGGATCCACCGCTATCCGCTCGGTGTGCGCGACTCGCTCTACCACCGAGGTGAGGACGGGCTCCAGGAGACCTATGACCTCATGTTGCCCGCCGGACACGGCGAACTCGCCACCGGAGGGCTCCGGCCACGGGACGAGACGGAGATCATCGAGCAGTCCCGGTGGCTCGGAGGCGAGCCGAACCGGGTGTACACCGACTGGAAGAGGCATTCCGGAATCCAGACGGCCGGCTTCGGTCTCGGTCTGGAACGGCTGGTGCGGCACTGTGCCGATGCCACCGGCGTCCTGGATCTCCTCGCGGCTCACGATTCCGGCCCCAACCGCCGTATCGGGGCCCGTGAATGGGCCCGTACGCACGGCTGACAGCACCACGGTGACCACCCGACACAGACCCGAGTGAACCACCGAGCGTGACCGGAGACCCGAGTGAGCCTGACCTTCCACTGGTTCCTGCCCACCTACGGTGACAGCCGCCGTATCGTCGGCGGCGGCCATGACCTGCCCGCCGGGTCCGTCGATGACGAACAACGGCCCGCCACCATTGAATACCTCGCTCAAGTGGCCACCGCCGCCGAACAGTTGGGCTTCGAGGGGGCACTCACCCCAACCGGTGCCTGGTGTGAGGACGCGTGGCTGACCACCGCCATGCTTGCGCGCGGAACACAACGCCTCAAGTTCCTGGTCGCCTTCCGGCCCGGCTTTGTCTCGCCGACCCTTGCCGCACAGATGGCCGCCACCTTCCAACGTCACTCGCGGGGCCGGCTGCTCCTCAATGTCGTCACCGGTGGCGAGGGCCACGAACAGCGCTCCTATGGAGACTTCCTCGACAAGGACGCCCGCTACACCCGAGCCGGGGAGTTCCTGGAGATCGTCCGAGGGCTCTGGAACGGCGAGACCGTCGATTTCACGGGTTCGCACCTGCGGGTCGAGGCCGCCCGGCTGGGACGCCTGCCCGATCCGGTTCCGCGCATCTACTTCGCCGGATCCTCGGCGGCGGCCCGCCAGGTCGCGGCCCGGCACAGCGACGTCTATCTGACCTTTGGGGAACCACCCGCCCAAGTGGCCGGGAAACTGTCCCGGGTTCGTGCCCTGGCCGCCGCGAACCGCCGCCCGATGCGCTTCGGTATCCGGCTCCATGTGATCACCCGGGACACCGCCGAGCAGGCGTGGGCCGAGGCCCGACGGCTGCTCGACGGTGTCACCCCGGAGACGATCCGCTCGGTCCAGGCGGGCCTGGCCCGCAGCGAATCGGAAGGCCAACGCCGCATGCTCGCGCTGCACGGCGGACGTACCGACGCCCTGGAGATCACACCCAATCTGTGGGCCGGCGTCGGCTTGGTCCGAGGCGGCGCGGGCACCGCCCTGGTGGGAGACCACCGGGAGGTGGCCGCCCGGATCGTGGAGTATCACCGGCTCGGCATCGATGAGTTCGTGCTCTCGGGCCACCCTCACCTGGAAGAGGCGTACTGGTTCGGTGAAGGAGTGCTACCGCTGCTCTCCGATATGGGTCTATGGACCCACCCATCCCGAACCGTGCCCGGTATCACGACTGTTGCGGGCCACTGAACAAGACTGGACAAGGCCGCCAACTCCTGAGCGAGGACCAGCGATGGACAGGGTGAAACGCACGTCACAAGTACGCACGGGTGGCCTGGGATTCTTCGACCTGGCCGGCAAGGTGGCGGTGGTCACCGGCGGCAGCAGCGGCATCGGGGCCGCCTGCGTACGGCGCCTCGCGGAGGCCGGGGCCAGTGTGGTCGTCGGCTACAACTCCGGTGACGGCCGAGCGCGTGAGCTCATCGCCACCCTGCCCGGCAAGGGGCACAGTGCGGCACATATCCCGCTCGATGACTCCGCAGCCATCGGCAGGGCCGCCGAGGAAGCCGCCCGGCGCCATTCCGCGGTGGATGTGCTGGTCAACTCCGCCGGCGTCACCGAGCGGATCGCGCATGCCGACCTTGAAGCGCTGACGGACGAGGTCTTCGACCGCATCCTGACGGTGAACGTGCGGGGCACCTTCTCGGTGATTCGCGCGTTCGCGCCGCTGCTTCGCACCTCCGGCGACGCGGTGGTCGCCAACATCTCGTCGATAGCAGGCTTCACGGGACTGGGCAGCAGCATCGCCTACTGCACCGCCAAGGCAGGCTTGAACGTCATGACCACCTCGCTGGCGCGCGTGTTCGCGCCACAGGTGCGCGTCATCAACCTCGCTCCGGCAGCGGTCGATACGGGCTTCGTTCCCGGCCGCGATCCGGCCGCCGTCCGCGCACAAGCCGAGTCGTCGCCACTCCGGGTCGTGGCCAGTCCGGAGGACGTTGCCTGTTCCCTGATCGGTGCCGTCACCTCCCTGCGGCTCAGCACCGGCACCACCGTCATCATCGACGGCGGGGGACATCTGGGCGGGTAGGCAAACCGGGCCGGGGGCCGGGTGGTGCGGTCGGTCACTCGTCGTTCCCGGTGAGCGGCTGGTCGGAGGCCGGGATGATACGGGCCGTCAGGTCCGGGTCGTCCATGTCGCGGTCAAAGGGGAACATGGGGCGGCGGATGCGGCGGTGGCCGAGACGCACCAGGTCCTGGTCGACACCGCCGGGAGTGAGGGCCATCTTCCAGCCGGCCGCCATGTCGAACAGCTCGGGCACCAGGTAGCCGATCTTGACGATCACGATGTCGGCGGAGCGCGGGTCGAGGCCGAGACCGGTGAAGTCGTGCTCGTGGTGGTACGGCTTGCGCAGCCGGGTGAGGATCGCATACACGCTGCCGGCCCGGATGACGACCTCGATCTCGGCGTCCCGGTCGCCGTGCCGGATCGCGTGGACCACGCCGGTGAGGGTGACGGGACCGGCGTGCCGGTCGTCGGTCTCGGCGCCGGCGGTGACGGTGACGGTGGCGCCGATCCCGGCGGCGACGGCGGTCTCGATCGCGGCCGGGCCGGGCACCGAGGCGTAGACGACGGTCGGCCCGTCCTCCCCCTGGAACTCGGGGCGCTCCAGCAGCCGGGTCAGGCCCCAGGTGACGTCACCGGCGCCGCCCGCGGTGGGGTTGTCGCCGGTGTCGCTGATGAAGTACGGCCGCCGGTCGGAGGCGAGGGCCTCGTCGAGGAGTTCGTCGTAGGTGCCGGTCGGGGCGACGAAGTCGAAGTCGTGGCGGGCGTTCCAGAAGCCCTGGGCGAGGCGTTCGGCCCCGGCCGAGACCGCCGCCTCGTCGTCGCCGGTGACGACCACGACGGCGCGGTTGCGGGGTTCGTCGGCCCAGGCGTAGCCGACCCAGATGGCGGCGTCCGTCACGCCGTCGGCGGCCTCGACCTCGTCGACCGCCGCGTACACGCTCTTCGCGGGTTCGATCCGGGTGGAGGTCTGCTCGCCGGCCAGCAGCACCGGGACCGGCACCCACGCCTTGACCGGGCGGGGGGCGCCGGAGATCAGCAGGTCGACCAGGTTGCGGACGGCGCGCTCATCGGTCTCCAGGTAGTCCTCGTGCGGGGCCAACCGGTAGCAGGTGATCAGGTCGCTTCGGTGGGCGAGTTCGCGGGAGACGTTGCCGTGCAGGTCCATCGAGGTGGAGACGATCACGTCGGGGCCGAGGGTGGCGCGGATGCGCTCCAGCAGCACGGCCTCGGCGTCGTCGATCCCCTCCACGGTCATGGCGCCGTGGATGTCGTACCACAGACCGTCCAACCGGGGCAGTGCGGCGAGGCGTTCGATCAGCTCCTCGGTGAGCGCGGTCCAGGCGGCGGCGGTGACGGTGCCGCCGGGCAGCGCGTGGCCGACCAGGGCGCCGTGCCATTCGGCGGCCTCGCGCAGTTCTTCGCCGGGGGCGAGGAACGGGTACCGGTCGAATATCCCGGCGCCGCGCGAGGAGTGGAAGGCGGGGGCCTCGGTGCGGGCCGGGGAGAAGGTGGAGGACTCGATGCCGAGGCCGGCGACGGCGATGACCGGGCGGGCGACGGCGGTGCGGGTGTGCGACATGGCTCCTCGTGCGGGGTGGTGTGGAGTGGGCGGTGCGGGACCTTTTGAGGGGCGTCAGCTCCTTCCGGGGGGCGCGACGGGGTGGAACCGGTCCGTGCCGGTGCCCCCGGCATCGCCCAGGGCGCGGGCCAGGGCGCGCTGGAGGGCGAACAGTCCGGCGCCGACCAGTCCGGCGTCGGCGCCGAGGAGGGCCCGCTCGATGGTGAGGTGTTCGGTCACCAGCGGGTGGCAGCTCTCGTAGAGCCGGCTGCGCACCGCGGCGACTAACGGCTCGAGGGTGGAGAGAATGCCGCCGAGATAGACGGCGTCCGGGTTGAAGAAGTTGACGTTGGCGGCGAGTACCTGACCGAGGTGTTCGCCGGCCCTGCGGACGGCGTGGGTGGCTTCCGGGTCGGCGCCCAGGGTGAGCCGTACCACGTCCTCGGGGCCGGCGACGTCGAGGCCGCGTTCGCGCAGGACGCGGACGAGCGCGGCGCCGGACGCCACGGTCTCCAGGCAGCCGGTGTTGCCGCAGGAGCACGGTATGTCGGCGCCGCCGTCGATGCGGATGTGGGTGATGTCGCCGGCGGCCCCGGTGGCGCCCCGGTAAAGGCGGCCGTCGGCGATGATGCCGGCACCGATCGCCGAGCCGATCTTCACCATGATCGACTGCCGGTGCTCGGCGGGTCTGACGCTCTGCTCACCGACCGCCATGCAGTTGGCGTCGTTGTCGACGGCGGCCGGGACCCCGAAGCGCTCCTCCAGCCAAGCGGCGGCCGGGAAACGGTGCCAGCCGAGCATCCGGGACGGCAGGACGACGGCGCCGGAGGCGACGTCCACCGGCCCGGGCAGGGAGAGCCCGACGCCTCGGAGCCGGTCGCGTCCACGCTGCTCGGCGAGGGACTCCAAGTGCTCGGCGAGCCTCGGCAGGACGGCCTCGGGACCGTCGGCGATCTCGAACAGGACGTTGGCGACGTCACGGACACCGCCGCCCGGGAGCACCACGCCGATCCGGGCATGGTGGCCGCCGAAGTCGGCGGCGACGGCGTACTCGTCGCTGCTGCCCGACCTGAGCACCCTGCGGGGGCGGCCGCCGGTGGAGGACTGGGTGCCCTCTTCGGCGATGAGCCCGCGCTCGATCAACTGGGCCACGGTGAGGGAGATGGTGGAGGGGGCCGTACCGAGGAGTTCCGCGAGTTCGGCGCGGGACGACGCCTGGCCCGAGGTGACGAGTTCAAGGACCCGCGCGGCGAGAGTGGTTGTGCCCTTCGGGGTCGTGCCCTTGGTGGCCTTGCGGTCCCGTGTACTTATTTCAGTCATGTACGAAGTAACTTCCGCAGTGATTGGCGTAACGGAGACAGTACGCCCGTCCCGGCGGGCGGGGAATAGCTCCATGACGGGAAGTGGAGGGCATCTACGCAAAACAAAAGCGCCTTAAATTGGCGCATAGCCACCGCTTGCGGCACCCGGAACGGATGGATGTGACTTTTATCGAAACTGCAGAAACTTATTTGTTATTGATTCTTGCTTTGTTTGTTCGGTGCGTCCGACGTTGTATGTCGCCATACACAGCGCCGATCCCGCGGCGCAGACCCGGTCCGCCCCGGACGTATGCGGGTCCTTACACCCTGAGGAGAGCCATGTTCCCTGCTCACACAGCGGTCGGCCGCCGCTGGGCCCTCGTCGCGGGCGCCGCTGTCACCACCGGCGCGCTGCTCACCGGCTGTTCCGGCGGCGGTAACACGTCGTCCTCCGGCCCGGCGTCGTCGGACACCATCAACTACGCCCTCCCGGCGAACTTCATGCCGAACTGGATCCTCCCGGTCGGCACCGCCGCGCACCTGAACACCAACAACTCCTCCATATCCCAGGCCGTCTGGGAGCCGCTGATCGCATACGACGGCTCCACCGGAAAGGTCGGCTGGAACAAGGACAACTCACTTGCCACCGACGCGAAGTTCGCCGCGGACAGCAAGAGCGTGACGATCGCCCTCGGCAGTCGCCACTGGAGCGACGGCAAGCAAATCACCTCGCGCGACGTGGAGTTCTGGTTCAACCTGATCAAAGCCAACAAGGCGGACTGGGCGAGCTACAGCCCGGGCAAGGCGCCCGACAACTGGACCTCCTTCAAGGCGATCGACGACACGCACTTCACGATCACCTTCGACAAGGCGTACAACCAGGAATGGATGCTCGCCGACGAGCTGAGCATGATCCGCCCGATGCCGCAGCACGTCTGGGACAAGACCAGCGACTCCGGCGCCGTCTCCGACCTGGACCGCACCACCGCCGACGCCAAGAAGGTCTGGACGTACCTCAACAACGCCGCCAAGAAGATCGCCGGCTATGCGACCGACCCGCTGTGGAAGACGGTCAGCGGCCCGTACACCATCAAGTCGTTCTCCACCGCGGGCAAGGTCACGCTGACCGCCAACGCGAAGTACGACGGCGGCGGCAAGGCCAACATCAAGAACGTCAACCTGCTGCCGTTCACCACCACCGACGCCGAGGAGAACGCCCTCCGCGCCGGCACCGTCGACTACGGCTACATCAACGCCGGCAACCTGAGCCAGGAGTCGTCCTTCAAGGCCAAGGGCTACTCGGTGAAGCCATGGACCGGCTGGGCGGTCACCTATATGCCGTACAACTTCAACAACCCCACCATGGGCCCGGTGTTCAAGCAGCTCTACGCCCGCCAGGCGATCCAGATGTCGGTGGACCAGACCACCCTCTCCAAGGTGGTCCTCAACGGCACCGCCGTCTCCACCTACGGCCCGATCCCGCAGGGCCAGGACTCGCCCTTCCTCTCCCCGGAGCAGAAGAACAACCCGTACCCGTTCGACACCGACAAGGCGAAGAAGCTGCTCACCGACCACGGTTGGACCGAACAGGACGGCACCATGGTCTGCACCGGCCCCGGCTCCGGCGACAACCAGTGCGGCCCGGGCGTCGACAAGGGCACCAAGTTCGAGATGCAGGTGCTGTCCCAGTCCGGCTCGACCGTGACCGACAACATGATGAGCGCGCTGCAGACGTCGTTCGCCAAGACCGGCATCAAGTTCGGCATCAAGACGGCCCCGGTCAACTCCGTCCTGTCGCAGGCCGGCCAGTGCAAGGCCGGCGAATCGAGCTGCAAGTGGCAGCTGTCCTTCTTCGGCACCGCGGGCAGCTGGTACTTCCCCGCCTACCCGAGCGGTGACGCGCTCTTCGCCACCGGCGGCGGCTCCAACTTCGGCAGCTACTCCAACCCCGAGGCCGACAAGCTGATCAGCGAGACCACCACATCCTCCTCGAACGAGGCGATGCAGAAGTACGGCGCCGCGCTCGCCAAGGACCTCCCGGTGATCTGGCTGCCGGAGCCCGACTACCAGATCTCCGTGGTCAAGAACGGACTCGGCGGCTTCGCCCAGGACTCCCTCGCCAACTTCCACCCCGCCATGTGGAAGTGGACCAAGTAAGCGTGGACCGAGTAAGCCCGGTCGGTGCCCGCGCGGGCCGACGACACCCGGCCGACCGGCCGGCAGACCGAAGGCCCGCGCGCACCACGGAGACGAAGCGGCCGGAAACCACATGAGTACTTCCTCGTACCTGATCAGACGCGTCCTCCAAGCCGTCGCGGTGATCGTCATCGTGACGATCGTCGTCTTCGGCCTGCTGCACGCCCTGCCCGGAGGCCCCGCGCGCGGGATCCTCGGGCCGCAGGCCACCGCGCAGCAGATCACCCACTTCAACCACGAACAGGGCCTCGACAAGCCCCTGCCCGTGCAGTACTTCTACTACCTCGGCCAACTGCTGCACGGGGATCTCGGAACCTCCTACACCCTCAACGAGCCGGTCTCCCAGCTCATCACCGAGCGGCTGCCGAAGACCCTGGTCCTCACCGTGCTGTCGGCTCTCGTCAGCCTCGTCCTCGCGATCCCGCTGGGCATGTGGCAGGCCGTGCGGCGTAACAAGCCGACGGACTACGTCATCACGACCCTGAGCTTCATCGCCTACTCCACGCCCGTGTACTTCCTCGGGCTGATCCTGGTGCTGGTCTTCAGCCAGGAGCTGGCGTGGTTCCCGTCCCAGGCTCCACAGGGCGAAACGCTGGGCCAGGTGTTCTCCGATCCACAGGCCCTGGTGCTGCCGGTGGTCGCGGGCGCGGCCTCCATGATGGCGGTGTTCAGCCGCTATATGCGGTCGGCCACCCTGGAGAACCTCTCCGAGGACTACGTCCGCACGGCCAGGGCGGGCGGCTCCCGGCCCCGCGCCATCCTGTGGCGACATGTGTTCCGCAACTCGCTGACGCCCGTGGTCGCCATGCTCGGCTACTACGTGCCGGTGCTCTTCGGCGGCGCCCTGGTCGTCGAGCAGCTCTTCAACTACCCAGGCATGGGGCTGCTGTTCTGGACCGCGGCACAGTCCTCCGACTACCCGGTCCTGCTGGGCTGCGTCCTGGTGATCGCCGTCGCCACCGTCGTCGGCACCCTGCTCGCGGACATCGTCCAGCGGATCATCGACCCCCGAGTGAAGGCAGGTCGGACGTGAGCGCCGTCATCCAGCCGGACACGGCCCCGGCACAGGCCGCCACGCCGCGCGAGGCATCCGGCGCACGGCTCGCCGTCCGCCGTTTCCTGCGCAACAAACTGGCCGTCGTCGGACTCGCCGTCGTGGTCCTCTTCTTCCTGTTCTGCTTCGTCGGCCCGCTGGCGTACCCCACCGACCAGACCCACACCATGCTCCAGCAGGTCAACCTCGCCCCCAGCGGCGCACACTGGCTCGGCACCGACGCCGTCGGCCACGACGAGCTGGGCCGGCTGATGTACGGCGGCAAGGTCTCCCTGGTCGTCGGCCTCGCCGCGGGCGTCCTCGCCACCGTCATCGGCACGCTGTGGGGCGCCGCCGCCGGATACGCGGGCGGCTGGATCGACGCCGTGATGATGCGGATCGTCGACGCCGGCATCGCCATCCCCGCGCTGTTCATCCTGCTGGTGGTCTCCGCCATCACCACACCGGGCCTGACCGGTCTCGTCGTCATCCTGGGCCTGGTGTCCTGGCTGGTGCCGTCCCGGCTGGTCCGCGCCGAGACGCTGACCCTCAAGAGCCGGGACTACATCCTGACTCTGCGCGCCACCGGCGGCACGCACGCCCGGGCGATCCTGCGTCACATCCTGCCGAACTCGGTCTCGACCATCATCGTCGCCGCGACCTTCCAGGTCGCCGACGCCATCCTGCTGGTCGCCTACGTCTCCTATCTGGGCATGGGAGTGAGGCCGCCGCAGACCGACTGGGGCGGCATGCTCACCGCCGGTCTCACCGCCGCCTACTCCGGCTACTGGTGGCTCATCCTGCCGCCCGGCCTGGCCATCATCCTGGCGGTGTGGGCGTTCAACGCGATCGGGGACGGACTCCGCGACGCATTCGATGTGAGGGGACGCGGATGACCGCCACCACCAAGGGCCCCGCCGCCCGCACCGCGGCGTCCGGCCCGATCCTCGAAGTCGACGACCTCAGCGTCGTCTTCACCACCGAGACCGGCCGCATACCCGCGGTCCAGGGCGTGTCCCTCCAGGTCCGGCCGGGCGAGACGCTGGCCCTGGTCGGCGAGTCCGGCTCCGGCAAGTCGACCATCGCCCTCGCCGCGATGGGCCTGCTCGCCGGGAACGCCCGCGCCACCGGCGGCGCCGTCATCGCCGGCACCCAGATCGTCGGCGCCCCGGAGAACCGCCTCGCGGCGCTGCGCGGCAAGACCGTCTCCATGGTGTTCCAGGAGCCGGCCACCGCGCTCGACCCACTCACCCGGATCGGGAAGCAGATCACCGAGGTGATCCGCAACCACCGCCAGGTGTCCGCCAAGGACGCCGCCGCCGAGGCCGTCGAACTGCTGCGCAGGGTCGGCATCCCCGAACCGGAGAAGCGCGCCCGCGCCTACCCGTTCCAGCTCTCCGGCGGACAGCGCCAGCGGGTCGTGATCGCCATGGCCATCGCCAACGAGCCCGTCCTGCTCATCGCCGACGAGCCGACCACCGCCCTCGATGTGACCGTGCAGGCCGAGATCCTCGACCTGCTGCGCCGGCTCGCCGCCGAGACCGGCACCGGCGTGCTGCTCGTCACCCACAACATGGGCGTCGTCGCCGACTTCGCGGACCGGGTCGCCGTCATGTACCACGGCGAGATCGTGGAGACCGGACCGGTCGAAGACGTCCTGCTGCGCCCCGTCCACGACTACACCCGGCGCCTGCTGGCCGCCGTGCCCCGGCTGTCCGTCGCCGAGACCCCGGACGCCACCGGCCGGCCTGCCGCGTCCGGGCCGGCCCGGACAGACCGTTCCGCGTCCGGGCCGTCGGCCGCGCCCGCCGCGCCCGGCGGCCCCGAGGGCGAACCGGTGGTCGAACTGCGGGACACCAGCGTGGTGTTCGGCCGCGGCAAGGCGGCCGTGCGCGCTCTCGACGGAGTGTCGTTCCGGGTCGGGCCGGCGGAGACCCTGGGCCTGGTCGGCGAGTCCGGCTCCGGCAAGTCCACCGCCGCCCGGGTCGCGCTCGGCCTGATCCCGCCCACCTCCGGCGCGGTCTCCCTGTTCGGCGCCGATCTCGGCCGCACCCGCGGCCGGGCCCGCCGCGCCCTGCGGGCCGGCATCGGTGTCGTCCTCCAGGACCCGGTGGCCTCCCTCGATGCCCGGATGACCGTCGGGGAGTGCATCGCCGAACCGCTCCGGGTACACCGTCGCGACCTGGCCGCCAAGGACCGGCAGGCCAAGGTCGCCGCCGTCCTCGACCAGGTCCGGCTGCCCCGCGAACTCGCCCGGCGGGTGCCCCGCGAACTCTCCGGCGGGCAGCGCCAGCGGGTCAGCCTGGCCCGCGCCCTGGTCCTGGAACCCCGGCTGCTGGTCGCCGACGAACCCACCAGCGCACTCGACGTGAGCGTGCAGGAAGCGGTCCTGGAGGTCATCACCGAACTCCAGGGCGAACTGGGCTTCGCCTGCCTGTTCGTCTCCCATGACCTCGCCGTCGTGCAGCACTTCGCGCAGCGGGTCGTGGTGATGCGCGCCGGCCGCATCGAGGAGCAGGGCTCCACCGGGACGACCCTGACGCATCCGGAGACCGACTACACCCGCCGTCTGCTGGCCGCCGTGCCGGTGCCCGACCCGGTGGTGCAGCGGGGCCGCAGGGCCGAACGCCTGGCCACCCTCGCGGCCGGCGGTACGGAGGCCCAGGCGTGACCGGACCCTTCCCCTCCCCCCGCACCCCGCGGGACTCGGCCATTCCCACCCCCCGGCCGCTGTTCGCCGGCATTGATATCGGCGGCACCACCACCCAGGTGGTGGTCTGCTCCGACGACCTGACCGTCCTCGACCGCGCGGAGGCCGGCACCCCGGCGCACGAGGGCGGCCGGGCCATGGTCGGCGCCGCGCTCGACGCGCTCGCCCCGCTGCTGGCCCGCACCCCGGGCCGCCTGGTGGGCGCCGGCGTCGGCGCCGCCGGGGTGGTGGACTCCGCGAACGGCCGCATCCTGGTCGCAAGCGACTCCTTCCGCGGCTGGGCCGGCTTCGCCGTCACCGCCGCCGTCGAGGAGGCCCTCGGCGTCCCGGCCTTCCTGGCCAATGATGTCAACGCCTTCCTCTACGGGGAGGTCTGCGGCGGAGCGGTGCGCGGCGAGGCCGACGTCCTCGGCATGACCCTGGGGACCGGCGTCGGCGGCGCTCTGTGGACCAACGGTGCCCTGCACACGGGTCCGCACGGCGCGGCCGGCGAGATCGGGCACATCCCCGGCTTCGGCGATCTGCCCTGCTCCTGCGGTGGCCGCGGCCACCTGGAGACGTTGGCCTCCGGCCGGTCCATCGGGGCTCGTTACGCCGACCGCACCGGCCACCGCCGTACCGCCCGCGAAGTCGCCGAGGCCGCCGCCCAAGGCGACGAGGACGCTCTCGCGGTGTACCGCGCCGCGGGAGCGGGCATCGCCCGCGCGATTGTGATCACCGCGGGCGTCGTCGACATCACCACGGTGGTCGTCGGTGGTGGCGTCAGCCGCGCCTGGCCCCTGCTGGAGCCCGTCATCCTGTCCGCCCTCGCCGCCGACCCCCCGGTCAGCGGCCACCCCGTCCGCCTGGTCCGGGCCGCCCTGGCCTCCGACGCCGTCCCGGTCGGCGCCGCCGCCCGCGCCCGACGCGAACTGGGCACGGGGGTGAGGCCGACGGCGTAACCCGCCGGGCGCCGGCCTGCCCGACCGAACGGCGGCAGGGCGGCGCCCCTCGTGCACCCTGGTGGGACCCTGGTGACATGGGCCGGAAGCGATGTGCGGTGGTGGACCCGGGCCGGACCGCCCGTCCCGCGCCGACGAGTCGTGAAGTGCGGCGTGAGCGGCTGGAGGAGAGGATCTCGCACTTCTTCGACCGCTCGGGCGCGTGTGCCCGGGACTCGACAACGCCGCCGCGGCCTGCCTCCGGTGAGTTCGAACGCCTCATCAGCCGAAGCACGCACCAAGGCCGGCCAAAAGGCCCTGGCATAACCAAGGACTCTACGTTTTCAGGGGATTGACACGGTGGCGTACGAGCGCGGCCAAGACCCGTGAGGGCATGGCGGACGGCCTCGCTGCCGTGACGCTCGCCATGGTGAAGCGTGGGGACGACGCTCCCCAGGACGAGCACCTGCGGCTGGCGTTCCGGTGGGGGATCGTGCCCGCCAACGAGAAGGAGGACCCGCCGGCCGAGCTCAAGGCCGCATACGACTGGCTCACCACAGCGGACCGGCCGGTCGTAGATCTGGTCAACACCGAGGTCTTCGAAGATGTGTTGTACCGCCTCAGCTACAAGTTGGACGGCACTCCCGCGGCGGGCGACACGTACAAGCGGCGGCGCCGGGCCCTGAACACCGCCCTCGAACACTCCGTGGTCGCGGGGGAACTTCCGGAGAACCCCCTGCGGCGCGTCCGCCGGAAGCATGTCGGCTCCAACGACGTGGTGGACCGACGCGTCCTCGTGAACGCCGTACAGGCCCGGCAGTTGCTCACTGCCGTCTCCTACGTAGGGTCGTGGGATCGCTGCCGGGGGAGGCGACTGGTGGCCTTCTATGCGGTCCTCTACCTTTGATCTTGCGCAGTGCTCCGCCCTTCAGGGCGGGGGTGAAGCGCATCTTGGGACTGCTCTGACCTGCGCCGTGGGCATGGGTCCGCAGTGTTCAAGCTCAGCTGACGGGACGCTGCTGGTTCTCGATGTACTGCTTGACCACGGTCAGTGGTGCCCCGCCGCAGCTTCCGGCGAAGTAGGAGCCGGACCAGAAGTGTCCGCTCCACAGGTACCGGCGTACATGCGCGTCGTATTCCTTGCGCAGCAGCCGGGCTGAGACCCCCTTGAGGGAGTTGACCAGCTTGGAGAGCTGGACCTTGGGCGGGTGGTGCACCAGGAGGTGCACGTGATCCTGTTCGCCGTTGAACTGCTTGAGGTCGGCTTCGAAGTCTGTGCAGATCTCGCGCATGATCTCCTCGCATCTGGTGAGCATGGCGTCGGTCATGGCCTTGCGCCGGTACTTCGTGACAAAAACCAAATGGACGTGCAGGTTGTAGACGACGTGACGGCCGGTGCGTACGCCAGGGTTGGGATTCCATCGAGGTGACATAAGCCAAATGATATGCTTTCGCTCATGAGTCAACCCACCACGATCAAGCGGCAGTTCGGGCATCGTGCCCGGCTTGCGCTGTCGCCTGCCGAGGTGCTGACACTGGACGCTCAGGCACATGCGGCCCGCACGATGTGGAACCTCCTCCACGACTGGTGGACGATGCTGCCGAAGGACAAGCGGTCCTTGGCAGCGGCAGACACCGCGATACGCCAGGCGCGCAAGGACATCGACTGGCTGGCCGTCCTCCCCGCACAGGCCGCGCAGGCCGTACTCAAGACGTACTTCCAGTCGTGGAAGAACTGCTGGGACGGCCGCGCCGACGCCCCGAACTTCAAGGCCCGCTTCCGATCGGTGATGTCCGTGGACATCCCACAGGGCCGGGACCTGAACATCGTCCGCGTGCACCGCCGGTGGGGCATGGCCAACATCCCCAGGCTGGGCCGGGTCCGGTTCCGCTGGACCAAGGATCTGCCGGTCGGCAAGCGGGCGAACAAGGAGAACCGGATCACCGGGGCCCGGCTGGTCAAGGACGCGCTGGGCTGGCATATCGCCTTCCGCATCCAGACCCTCGAAGCCGCACCCGAGCCCCATCAGGGGCCGGACGTCGGCATCGACGCCGGGGTGAACATCCCGCTCGCCCTGTCCAACGAGCACCACCAGGACCACGGGCGCCCGCCCCGTCTCCCGGACGGCACGTCCGACCGGGACAAGTGGCTGACGCCGAAGGAGAAGGCCAGGCTGCTCCGCCTGGAGCAGCGGGCCGCGCACCGCAAGAGTTTCCGCAAGCCGGGAGAGAAGTCATCCCGCCGCTTGCAGCGCACCTACGACCGGATCAAGCAGCTCCGCGCAACAGCCACGCGCCGGGCCACTGACTGGCAGCACCGGACCACCACCTACCTCGCCCGCACGTACGGCGTGATCGTGGTGGAACAGCTCAACATCACGAACATGGTCAAGTCCGCCCGGGGCACCACCGAGGAGCCGGGCAAGAACGTCAGGGCCAAGGCCGGGCTCAACCGCTCCATCGCCCAAGAGGCATGGGGCCGCACGGTCACCATGCTGACGTACAAGCTGGAACGGCACGGCGGAGAACTGGTCAAGGTTCCCGCCCCGAACACCTCCCTGCGCTGCTCCGCGTGCGGCTTCATCACGCCGGGCAGCCGGGAGAACCAGGCCATGTTCGTATGCAAGAACCCGGACTGCCGATGGTCGGGCAACGCCGACTGGAACGCATCCCGGAACATCTTGCATCTGTACCGGATCGGCCTCGTGGCGGTCCCGGCTGCTGGAAGAGCAGTCGTCAGGCGCTCCCGTAGCGTCAAGCCACCCACCGCAAGGTAGGGCGGAATCTCCTTCCTGAGCCTGCGAAGGGAGGAGAGCGCTTCAATACGCCGGACTGCGACCCGCCGAAGCGGTCGGGCTGCGACTGGTGGACTGCCACCTGCCGGAGACAGGTTGGGGCACGCTGACGCTGCGGGAGACGCGCCCTGTCTCCGGCAAGCAATGGACCGACTCTGGGGAGCGGCACGACCGCTGGGGCCTGAAGGCCCGTGAGGCGTCCTCCGACCGGCCGGTCCCCATCCCGCCCGTACTGGTCGCGATCCTCCGGGCCCACCTGAAGGAGTTCGGGACCGCCAAGGAGAGGCGCGTATTCGGGAACGAGCGCGGGGAGTGGTTGGATCATCCACCTATTGGCGAGTCTGGGAGGAAGCGCGGCAGTACGCCCTACCGCCAGAGCGGGTCAACTCGCCTTTGGCTGGCCGTCCGTACGACCTGCGCCACGCCTGTATCACGCGGTGGCTGAACGCCGGAGTCCCTATCGCTGAAGTGGCCCGACGGGTCGGCAACTCCCCGGAGGTGATCCACCGCCGGTATCACGGCTGTATCGACGGCCATGAGGAAGCCGCGAACGCGAAGATCGCAAAGGCGCTGGAGGAGGAGGAGGGCGACACGGCCTGATGAGTGTGTCGGAGGTGTGTCGCGAACGCTGAGAGACAGCGAGAAAGGGCGGGAGTCAGTGAGACTGACTCCCGCCCTCTTCTGTCGGCTCCCGCCCTGGTCACCCCGTAAATTTACTGGATGCTAAGGCGAGTGCCCCCGGCAGGATTCGAACCTGCGCACACGGCTCCGGAGGCCGTTGCTCTATCCCCTGAGCTACGGGGGCGTGTTCTTCCGCTCGTTTGCGGCGACGGGTAGAACCCTACCAGCTCCTGGAGGGTGATCAGTAACGAGTGATGAGGGGGCCGGGTGCCGCGCGATTAGCGCATCTGGCGGGGTGGTGGGGGGCGGTCGGGGAAAGCTCGCTCGCACGGGGTGGAAGTGGGGAAAAGCCGGACGCGGTGTGGTGGGCGCGCCTACTCTCAGGGTGTGCCTGGCTTGTCCGGCCGGGTCCTTGTTGTCGATGACAACAGGGTCATCCGGCAGTTGATCAGGGTCAACCTCGAGCTCGAAGGCTTTGAGGTCGTGACCGCGGCCGATGGTGCCGAATGTCTGGAGATCGTGCACCGGGTGCGTCCCGATGTGGTGACTCTGGATTTTGTGATGCCCCGGCTCGACGGGCTGCGGACGGCCGCGCGGCTGCGGGCCGACGCGCGTACCCGGGAGATACCGATCGCGATCATCAGTGCGTGTACGCAGCTGGAGGTGGACAGCGGTCGGTCGGCGGGGGTGGATGCGTTTTTGGCGAAGCCGTTTGAGCCCATGGAGATGGTCCGGCTGGTGCGGAGGCTGATGCGCCGCCGGGGGGGAGAGGGTGAGGACGGGCTGCCGGAGGCGGCGGCCTCGGGGGACGCGGAGCCGGTGGTGCGGCCGGCCGGGTAGGAGGGTCGGGCGGGCAGGCGGCGGGGAGAGGGAAATCCGTTCGCTCGATGGGCACCCTCCTCCCCTAGGCTGGGGTCTGTGACCCCCGCCGATCTCTCCCGCACCGTGCTGCACACCGTGCGGTGCGCCGTCGAGGCCGATGAGCTGCGCGCCGTCGTGCCCGACCGGGTCGGTGTGCGGGTTCCGCCGCGGGCGGGGTGTGGTGACTACGCAACCAATGTCGCGCTGCGGCTGGCGAAGGAGAGCGGGCGGCCCGCACCGGAGATCGCCGAGGTGCTGCGGCGCAGACTGGTGCGGGAGCGGGGCATCGCGCGAGTGGACGTCGCCGGGCCGGGGTTCCTCAACATCACGCTCGAGGGCGGGTCCCATGGGCAGTTGGTGCGGGAGATCCTGGACGGCCGCGAACGGCGGGGCGAGCGGTTCCCGCTGCGGCCGCCGCCCGAGCTGCTGCGCAGACTCGGCAGCGATGCCGCGCGCTGGAGCCTGCTGTGCCCCCCGGGCCTGGACCGTGATCTGCTGCTGGTGCAGCGGGAAGCCAACCCCCTCTTCCGCGTCCGCTACGCCCATTCCCGCAGCCGCGCACTCCTCCGGAACGCCGGTGATCTGGGGTTCGCTCCGGAGATCGCGGAAGATCACGAATTTGCCGGCGGGGGAGAGGGAACGGGGGGCGGTGGCGCCGCGGTTCTGCTCGGCGAGCTCGCCGAGCATCCGCGCATCGTCGCCACTCGCGACCCCGGCCGGCTCGCCCGCCACCTCGAACGTCTTGCCGACGCCTTTCTCCGCTGGCAGGCGAGCTGTCCCACGCTGCCCCGCGGGGACGAGAAACCCTCGGTCGTCCACCGCGCCCGACTGGCCCTCGCCGAGGCCACGGGCAAGGTGCTCGCCGACGGCCTTCACCAGCTCGGCATCACCGCACCCGCACACCTCTGAGGAGACCAGAGCCCATGAGCCGCTCCGCCCACCCCGCCGGGCCCCGCCATGCCGATGTGCTGCCCGAGGGGCATCATCCCGCGCCGCCCGCCGACCTCAACTCCCTTGACCCGCACGTCTGGTCCCGTACGGTCACCCGGGACGCCGAGGGCGTCGCGACCGTCGGCGGGCTGAGCGTCAAGCGACTTGCCGAGGAGTTCGGCACCCCCGCCTACTTCCTCGACGAGGACGACTTCCGGGCCCGCTGCCGGGCCTGGCGCGAAGCCTTCGGGCCGGACGCCGACGTCTTCTACGCGGGCAAGGCGTTCCTGTCGCGGGCCATTGTGCGCTGGCTGACCGAGGAGGGGCTCAACCTCGACGTCTGCTCCGGCGGTGAACTGGCCACCGCCCTCGCCGCGGGCCTGCCCGCCGAGCGGATCGCCCTGCACGGCAACAACAAGTCCACCGAGGAGATCACCCGTGCCGTCGAGGCCGGGGTCGGGCGGATCGTGCTCGATTCGTTCCAGGAGATCGTGCGGGTGGCGCACATCGCCGAGCGGCTGGGCAAGCGGCAGCGCGTCCTGATCCGGGTGACCGTCGGTGTCGAGGCGCACACCCACGAGTTCATCGCCACGGCCCACGAGGACCAGAAGTTCGGTCTCCCGCTGGCCGGCGGGCAGGCCGCCGAGGCCGTCCGGCGGGCACTGAAGCTCGACGGACTGGAGCTCGTCGGACTCCACTCGCACATCGGCTCGCAGATCTTCGACACCTCGGCGTTCGAGGTGGCGGCGCACCGCGTCATCGGGCTGCTGGCGCAGATCCGGGACGAGCACGGCATCGAGCTGCCCGAGATCGACCTGGGCGGCGGCCTTGGCATCGCCTACACCTCGGACGACGACCCGCGCGAGCCGGACGCGATCGCCCGGGCGCTGCGCGAGATCGTGCACCGCGAGTGCACGGCGACCGGGCTCGCGGTACCCCGGCTGTCCGTCGAGCCGGGGCGCGCGATCGTCGGACCGACGGCCTGCACGCTGTACGAGGTGGGTACGGTCAAGGAGCTGCCGGGCCTGCGGACATACGTCAGCGTGGACGGCGGAATGTCCGACAACATCCGCACCGCGCTCTACGGTGCCGAGTACAGCGTCGCGCTGGTCTCCCGCACCTCCACCGCCGAGCCGATGCTCTCCCGGGTGGTCGGCAAGCACTGTGAGTCCGGCGACATCGTGGTGCGCGATGCCTTCCTCCCCACCGACCTGGCGCCCGGAGACCTGCTGGCGGTGCCCGCCACCGGTGCGTACTGCCGCTCGATGGCGAGCAACTACAACCATGCGCTGCGCCCGCCGGTGGTGGCGGTGAAGGACGGTACGGCACGGGTGATCGTCCGGCGGGAGACCGAAGAGGATCTCCTTCGGCTGGATGTCGGCTGACGGCCGTCGGCCGACGGCCGGCTGACGGAAACAGGGATCTCGGATACTGGACGGGGGCGGGAAACCTCCGTCCGGTGAGTGAGACTGGTGAACCACTGAAGATGAGTGAGAGACGAGGTCGGATGATGCGTACGCGTCCGCTGAAGGTGGCGCTGCTGGGCTGTGGAGTGGTCGGCTCAGAGGTGGCGCGCATCATGACGACGCACGCGGACGACCTCGCGGCCCGGATCGGCGCACCGGTCGAGCTGGCGGGCATCGCGGTCCGCCGCCCCAGCCGGGTACGGGCCGGGGTGCCCGCGGAGTTGATCACCACCGATGCGACCGCGCTGGTCAAACGCGGTGACATCGATGTGGTCGTCGAGGTGATCGGTGGCGTGGAGCCCGCCCGTACGCTGATCACCACCGCCTTCGAGCACGGCGCGAGCGTGGTCTCCGCCAATAAGGCGCTGCTCGCCGGGGACGGTGCCGCCCTGCACGCCGCGGCCGAGGCCCGGGGCGCCGACCTCTACTACGAGGCGGCCGTCGCGGGCGCCATCCCGCTGGTCAGGCCGCTGCGCGAGTCCCTGGCCGGGGACAAGGTCAATCGGGTGCTGGGCATTGTCAACGGCACCACCAACTTCATCCTCGACAAGATGGACACCAGCGGCGCGGGCTACTCCGAGGCACTGGACGAGGCCACCGCGCTCGGTTACGCCGAGGCGGACCCCACGGCGGACGTCGAGGGCTTCGATGCCGCCGCCAAGGCCGCGATCCTGGCCGGCATCGCCTTCCACACCCGGGTGCGGCTCGACGATGTCTATCGCGAGGGCATGACGGAGGTCACCGCCGCTGACTTCGCGTCCGCGAAGCAGATGGGCTGCACCATCAAGCTCCTGGCGATCTGTGAACGGGCGGCCGACGGGCGGTCGGTCACCGCGCGGGTGCACCCGGCGATGATTCCGCTGAGCCACCCTCTCGCCTCGGTGCGTGAGGCGTACAACGCGGTGTTCGTCGAGGCCGAGGCCGCGGGGCAGTTGATGTTCTACGGTCCGGGCGCGGGTGGTTCGCCGACCGCCTCCGCGGTGCTCGGCGACCTCGTCGCCGTCTGCCGCAACAAGCTCGCACAGTCCACCGGGCCCGGTGAATCGGCCTATGCCCGGCTGCCGGTGAGCCCGATGGGCGAGGTGGTCACCCGCTACCACATCAGCTTGGACGTGGCCGACAAACCGGGCGTCCTCGCCCAGGTCGCCACGGTCTTCGCCGAGCACGGGGTGTCCATCGACACCGTCCGCCAGCAGGTCAAGGACGGCGACGCGGCGCTTGTGGTGGTCACCCACCGGGCCGCCGACGCGGCGTTGTCGGCGACCGTGGGGGCGCTGCGCAGGCTGGACACGGTGCGGGGCGTCGCGAGCATCATGCGGGTTGAGGGCGAGTAGGGAGTTACGGAAGTCATGTCTGCAAGCAAGGCCACCCATCAGTGGCGCGGCATCATCGAGGAGTACCGCGACCGCCTTCCGGTCTCGGCCGGCACCCGGGTCATCACCCTGCGCGAGGGCGGCACGCCGCTGGTGCCCGCCCAGGTGCTGTCCGAGCGCACCGGCTGTGAGGTGCATCTCAAGGTGGAGGGTGCCAATCCCACCGGTTCCTTCAAGGACCGCGGCATGACCATGGCCATCACCCGGGCCAAGGAAGAGGGTGCCAAGGCCGTCATCTGCGCCTCCACCGGCAACACCTCGGCCTCGGCCGCCGCCTACGCGGTGCGGGCTCAGCTGGTCTGCGCCGTCCTGGTGCCACAGGGCAAGATCGCGCTCGGCAAGATGGGCCAGGCGCTGGTGCACGGTGCGCGCATCCTCCAGGTCGACGGGAACTTCGACGACTGTCTGACGCTGGCGCGCGGGCTGTCCGACAACTACCCCGTGGCGCTGGTCAATTCGGTCAATCCGGCGCGTATCGAGGGTCAGAAGACCGCGGCCTTCGAGATTGTGGACGCGCTGGGCGACGCCCCGGACATCCATGTGCTGCCGGTCGGCAACGCGGGGAACATCACGGCCTATTGGCGGGGCTACCGGGAGTACGCGGCCGACGGCCCGTCGACCCGTACGCCTCGGATGTGGGGCTATCAGGCCTCCGGTTCCGCGCCGATCGTGCGCGGTGAGCCGGTGAAGGACCCGCACACCATCGCCACCGCGATTCGCATTGGCAACCCGGCCTCCTGGCAGTTCGCGGAGCAGGCGCGCGATGAATCGGGCGGTCTCATCGACGAAGTGACCGACCGCCAGATCCTGGCCGCCTACCGGCTGTTGGCCGCGCAGGAGGGCGTCTTCGTCGAGCCCGCCTCGGCGGCGAGCGTGGCCGGCCTGCTCAAGGCCGCCGAGCAGGGCCTGGTCGACCCGGGTCAGCGCATCGTCTGTACGGTGACCGGCAACGGCCTCAAGGACCCGGACTGGGCGGTGGCCGGTGCGCCGCAGCCCATCACCGTTCCGGTGGACGCGGGTGCGGCTGCCGAGCGCCTCGGGCTGGCCTGAGGCCGTACTGCTCCCGAAACGCCGGAGGTCACGGCCCCGGACCCGAGAACCGCACCTCATGCGTGCGGAGTCGGGGTCCGGGGCGCGGCTCCGGCGCACGGGAAGTGGCCGGTTTGGGGAGAGACCGCCCCAAATCCGGCGTGCCACAGGCGACACGCATCGCGCGCCTCCTGTGCGCCCTATGTCGCCACAGAACCTTCCTTCGATAGGCTGTCCTCACTCCGCCCCGTCGCAGACCCGAACCGCCCCCCACGCGGTAACACCGTCGCGGCCCTTGCGGATGTCGCAAGCCCTGCCAAGGCCACACCAAGGAGAGTCATCGAGCGATGGCCGGTCCCGCCTTCCGCGCCGCCGCCGTCCGAGTGCGCACCCCTGCCACCAGCGCCAATCTCGGTCCCGGCTTCGACGCCCTGGGTCTGTCCCTGGGCCTCTACGACGACGTCGTGGTCCGGGTGGCCGAGTCCGGGCTGCACATCGACATCGCCGGCGAGGGTGCCGAGACCCTGCCGCGTGACGAGAGCCACCTGCTCGTACGGTCCCTGCGCACCACCTTCGAGCTGCTGGGCGGCCAGCCACGCGGCCTCGAGGTGGTCTGCGCCAATCGCATTCCGCACGGCCGGGGCCTCGGCTCCTCGGCCGCCGCCATCTGTGCCGGGATCGTCGCCGCCCGGGCGGTGACCATAGGCGGGGCCGAGCGGCTCGACGACACGGCGATGCTGGAGCTGGCCACCGAGATCGAGGGCCACCCCGACAATGTCGCCGCGTGCCTGCTCGGCGGTTTCACACTGGCCTGGATGGACTCGGGGGCAGCCCGGGCCATTCGGATGGACCCTGCCGATTCCATCGTTCCGGTGGTCTTCGTGCCGGCCCGGCCGGTGTCGACGGAGACGGCCCGGGGGTTGCTGCCGCGCAGCGTCCCCCATGTGGACGCGGCGGCCAACGCCGGTCGTGCGGCGCTGCTCGTGGCGGCGCTCACCAACCGTCCTGAGCTGCTGCTTCCGGCCACCGAGGACCGGCTCCACCAGGAGTACCGGGCCCCGGCGATGCCGGAGAGCGTGACCCTGGTCAACCGATTGCGCGCGGACGGCGTCCCCGCAGTCGTATCCGGTGCGGGCCCCACGGTGCTCGCGCTGGTCGAGAACGGTGCGGCCGACAAGGTCGCACGGCTGGCGGGCGAGGGCTGGGCGGCCAACCGGCTGGCCTTCGACGTCGGGGGGGCGAGCGTGCTGCCGCTTGCCTGAACATGGCGGCCGGGGTCTGCCCCGGTCCCGCGAAAAACGCGGTTGCCGGTCTTTGAGAGGGGGAATGTTTGTGGGATCCGGTAGTGTTAACCTCAAGTCTGCACCCGAAGCCACATCGGCTCGGTGCTCTGTGTCCCGATCAGGGACCGCTTTTCTTCCGGGAGCCTCCCAAACTGCCTGAGCAGATTCGAGCACGCTCCGGAATCGGCGTGGGCGACATGAGTGAAGCGATGCGTCATGTCTTCACTGATTTCTTCACGCCGGCATCAATGCACTGAATTTCTTCCGCCGTACCGCGGCGGACCACCGCCCCGGCCCGGTCCGCGCAACAGGACCGCAGCCGGACAGCACAACCGGTCGCCGAGCCAGACAGGCCGACGCCCGCTCCAGGGAAGGACCCCTTCGTGAGCGACACCACCGATCTGATGGGCGTGAATGCCTCCGCGCCCGCCACGGACGCTCCCGCCGCGCCTGCCACCGGTGCTCCCACCGCCCCCAGGCGGCGACGCTCGGGCACGGGCCTCGACGCCATGGTCCTGGCCGAGCTCCAGCAGCTTGCCTCCAGCCTTGGCATCAAGGGCACCGCGCGGATGCGTAAAGGCCAGCTGATCGAGGTCATCAAGGAGAAGCAGGCCGCTTCCGGCGCGTCCGGCAAGTCCGCCGCCGAGCCCACTGCGGCTCAGGGCGAGGCCGCCGAGACCAAGCCGAAGCGCCGCGCCACCTCCCGTACCCGTACGGGTGAGGCCGCCGGCGGCTCCGACAAGGCCGCCGAGCAGGTGGCCACTCAGCAGCAGATCGAGATTCCGGGCCAGCCGTCCCCCAAGCTCTCGGCTCCGCTCGAGCAGGGGGGCGCCGCCGGCGATGAAGCCCCGGCGGGCGAGCGCCGCCGCCGTCGGGCCACCGCGCCCACCGGCAGCCCCGAGCCCTCCGCCGAGGCGCGGGCCGAGGCTCGTACCGAGGTGCTGACCTCGGAGAAGCCGGAGGCGGCGCTGGACACCGCCGAGGGCAAGGCCGCCAAGGGCGACCGTCAGGAGCGCGGGGACCGCGCGCCCAAGGGCGAGCGTCCGGCCCGTGGCGAGCGCCAGCGCGGCGACCGTGACCGCCGCGGCCGCGGCGAGGACGGGGCCGGCCAGCAGGGCGGCAACCGCCAGCAGCAGCGCGGCCCCCAGGGCGGCGCGCAGGACGAGTACGACGACGAGGCGGGCGGCCGGCGCGGCCGGCGCGGGCGCTACCGCGACCGCCGGGGCCGCCGGGGCCGTGACGACTTCGGCAATGAGCCGCAGGTCTCCGAGGACGACGTCCTGATCCCGGTCGCGGGCATCCTGGACATCCTCGACAACTACGCCTTCATCCGGACCTCCGGCTACCTGCCGGGCCCGAACGACGTCTATGTCTCCCTCGCCCAGGTCCGCAAGAACGGCCTGCGCAAGGGTGACCATGTCACCGGTGCCGTGCGGCAGCCGAAGGACGGGGAGCGCCGGGAGAAGTTCAACGCGCTCGTCCGGCTCGACTCGGTCAACGGCATGGCGCCCGAAACCGGCCGCGGCCGCCCCGAGTTCAACAAGCTCACCCCGCTCTACCCGCAGGACCGGATGCGGCTGGAGACCGACCCGGGCGTGCTGACGACCCGGATCATCGATCTGGTCGCGCCCATCGGCAAGGGCCAGCGCGGACTGATCGTGGCCCCGCCGAAGACCGGCAAGACCATGATCATGCAGGCGATCGCCAACGCGATCACCACCAACAACCCCGAGTGCCACCTGATGGTCGTCCTGGTCGACGAGCGTCCGGAAGAGGTCACCGACATGCAGCGGTCGGTCAAGGGCGAGGTCATCTCCTCGACCTTCGACCGCCCGGCCGAGGACCACACCACCGTCGCGGAGCTGGCCATCGAGCGCGCCAAGCGCCTGGTGGAGCTGGGCCACGACGTGGTCGTGCTGCTGGACTCGATCACCCGCCTGGGCCGTGCGTACAACCTGGCGGCCCCGGCCTCGGGCCGGATCCTGTCCGGTGGTGTCGACTCGACCGCGCTCTACCCGCCGAAGAAGTTCTTCGGCGCCGCGCGCAACATCGAGGACGGCGGTTCGCTGACCATCCTGGCCACCGCGCTGGTCGAGACCGGCTCCCGGATGGACGAGGTGATCTTCGAGGAGTTCAAGGGCACCGGCAACATGGAGCTCCGGCTCGACCGGAAGCTCGCCGACAAGCGCATCTTCCCGGCCGTGGACGTCGACGCCTCCAGCACCCGCAAGGAGGAGATCCTGCTGGGCGGCGAGGAGCTGTCCATCGTCTGGAAGCTCCGCCGGGTGCTGCACGCGCTGGACTCGCAGCAGGCCATCGAGCTGCTTCTGGACAAGATGAAGCAGACGAAGTCCAACGCCGAGTTCCTGATGCAGATCGCCAAGACCGCGCCCGCCCCGGGCAACGGCAACGACTGACGAGCCCGTCAGCCCAACGCGGCAGCTCCCCGCCACGACCGTGGCGGGGAGCTGCCGCGTTTATCGGCCCGTGACCTTTTGAGACTTCCGCCACAGGACGGGCACGCGGTGCGGTCCGGCGCACATCCCACCGATATGGGAGAAAACGCAGGTGATGGGGGGTGTGGCCGGGATACGCGGGGAGCGCCGGCCCGGCTGTTCCTAAGAAAGCCCGCAGAGAGTGCCGTGCAACCCTGTCGCAGACCCCGCCGTCTGAGAGGTGGCGGGAAACCGCACCTGACCCGGGCGGCAGGGGGGAAGCCGAAGACCAGCGGAGGACTGAAGAGCGTATGGCTGACGACAGCAGGGGCGCGAAGGCGGGTTCGCGCCGCCGACGTGCCGGCAGGGCTCGTGGCCGCAGGCGCAAGCCCCCGGCCCGTCGCAAGGGCTGGCGAATAGCCCTCTGGACGACCGCCGCGCTGGTCGTCCTCGGCGCCGGGGGCCTTGGCTTCGTCTACTACCAGCTCAACGGCAACCTGCACGGTGTCGACATCAACGCCGCCCTTGGCACCGACCGCCCGGAGAACGTCGACAACGGCTCGCAGGACATTCTGGTGCTGGGCTCCGACTCCCGGGCCGGCGACAACGGCAAGTACGGCGACGACGAGGGCAGCGCCCGCTCCGACACGGCGATGATCGTGCACGTCTATGCGGGTCACAAGAAGGCCAGCGTGGTCAGCATCCCGCGGGACACCATGGTCCCCAGGCCGGAGTGCAAGTCGCCGGACGGCAAGAAGACCATCCCGGCCACCAAGCGCGCCCAGTTCAACGACGCCTATTCGGTCGGCGGCGCGGTCTGCGCGGTCAAGACCGTGGAGGCCATGACCGGCATCAGGATGGACCACTACCTCGAGGTCGACTTCGCCGGCTTCCAGAAGCTGATCGACAGGCTCGGCGGCGTCGAGATCACCACCACCAAGCCGATCCATGACAAAAAGAGCCACCTCGACCTGGCAGCGGGCACCCACACCCTCAACGGCGAGCAGTCGCTCGGACTCGTCCGCACCCGGCATGGCGTCGGCGACGGCAGCGACCTGGGCCGCATCAAGCTCCAGCAGGCCTTCATCAAGGCGCTGATCGAGCAGGTCAAATCGGTGGGCATGTTCAGCAGCCCCACCAAGCTCTACGGCCTCGCCAACACCGCCACCAAGGCCATCACCACCGACTCCGAGCTGGCCTCGATCAACCGGCTGCTCTCCTTTGCCAACGGCCTCAAGAGCATCGGCTCCAGCGATATGCACATGGTCACCCTCCCGGTCACGCAGGACCCCCTCGACCACAACCGGGTGGCCCCGATCGACTCGGCGGCCAAGCAGATCTGGAAGGCCCTGCACGACGACCAGCCGATCCCGGACGCCGCGCTCAAGGACGGCGCGGGCACCAAGACCGACGCCGACGGCGTCGTCAGGTAGCCGCCCACGGGACCGGGAATAACCGGCCCCCACCCCCCGTTTTGGGGGATGCGGCCGGTACTGGCAGACTGGTACGTCGGCCCCGGTTCACGTTCGGCAATCCCGCCCTGCGACCCGGTGCCCTCCCGAACCTAGGAGAACCCCTTGAAGCGCGACATCCACCCGGAGTACGTCGAGACCCAGGTCAGCTGCACCTGTGGCGCCTCGTTCACCACCCGTAGCACGGTTGCCGGCGGCAGCATCCGCGCCGACATCTGCTCCGAGTGCCACCCGTTCTACACGGGCAAGCAGAAGATCCTCGACACCGGTGGCCGTGTGGCGCGGTTCGAGGCCCGCTTCGGCAAGAACGCCGGGTCGGCCAAGAAGTAGCGACCCGCAGGCGCCGGTTCCCGGCCGTCTCTCGCGTGCGAGGGGTGGCCGGACCGGCGTTTTGTCGTCCGGCAGGTCACCTTCTCCGCCACTTTCGCTTAGGGAAACTTGATGTTCGAGGCAGTCGAGGAACTCATCGGTGAGCACGCCGACCTCGAGAAGCGGCTCGCCGACCCCGCCGTGCACGCGGACCAGGCCAACGCCCGCAAGCTCAACAAGCGCTATGCCGAGCTGACCCCGATCGTCGCCGCCTACCGTTCCTGGAAGCGGACCGGGGACGACATCGAGACCGCGCGCGAGCTGGCCGCCGACGACCCGGACTTCGCGGCCGAGGTCAAACAGCTGGACAGGCAGCGCGAGGAACTCACCGAGAAGCTGCGCCTGCTGCTGGTGCCCCGCGACCCCAGCGACGACAAGGACGTCATCCTCGAGATCAAGGCGGGCGCGGGCGGTGACGAGTCCGCCCTGTTCGCCGGCGACCTGCTGCGCATGTACCTGCGCTACGCCGAGCGGGTCGGCTGGAAGACCGAGATCATCGACTCCACCGAGTCCGAACTCGGCGGCTACAAGGACGTCCAGGTCGCCGTCAAAGCGAAATCTCATCGGGACAGCAACGGCGCCACCGAACCCGGCCAGGGCGTCTGGGCCCGGCTGAAGTACGAGGGCGGGGTGCACCGCGTCCAGCGGGTGCCCGCCACCGAGTCCCAGGGGCGCATCCACACCTCCGCGGCCGGCGTGCTGGTCACGCCCGAGGCCGAGGAGATCGACGTCGAGATCAACCCCAATGACCTGCGCATCGACGTCTACCGCTCGTCCGGCCCCGGCGGCCAGTCGGTCAACACCACCGACTCCGCCGTGCGCATCACCCACCTGCCGACCGGTGTCGTCGCCTCCTGCCAGAACGAGAAGAGCCAGCTCCAGAACAAGGAGCAGGCCCTGCGCATCCTCCGTTCCCGGCTGCTCGCCGCGGCCCAGGAGGAGGCCGAGAGCAAGGCCGCCGACGCCCGCCGCAGCCAGGTCCGCACCGTCGACCGCTCCGAGAAGATCCGGACGTACAACTTCCCGGAAAACCGCATCTCGGACCACCGGGTGGGCTTCAAGGCGTACAACTTGGACCAGGTACTCGACGGCGAACTGGACGCGGTGATCCAGGCGTGCGTCGACGCCGACTCGGCGGCCAAGCTCGCGGCCGCCCAGTAACCACGCGTACCTCACCGGTGGTCATGGAGCGCAACAGGAGGAAGGCCCAGTGAACCTGCTGCTCGCCGAGGTGGCACAGGCCACCCAGCGGTTGGCCGACGCCGGCGTGCCGTCCCCGCGCTTCGACGCGGAGGAGCTCGCCGCCTTTGTACACGGCGTCAGACGAGGCGAACTGCACCTTGTCGCCGACGCGGACTTCGACGCCCGCTACTGGGAGGCCGTTGCGCGCCGCGAGGCCCGTGAACCCCTCCAGCACATCACCGGTCGTGCCTTCTTCCGCTACCTCGAACTCCAGGTGGGCCCCGGCGTCTTTGTGCCCCGGCCGGAGACGGAATCCGTGGTCGGCTGGGCCATAGACGCGGTCCGCGCCATGGATGTCGTCGAACCCCTCATCGTCGACCTGTGCACCGGCTCCGGGGCCATCGCCCTCGCCCTCGCCCAGGAAGTGCCCCGCTCCCGGGTGCACGCCGTGGAGCTCGACGAGACCGCCCTGAGCTGGGCCCGCAAAAACGTCGAGGGCTCCCGCGTCCAGCTCCGGCACGGCAACGCCCTGGATGCGCTGCCCGAGCTCGACGGCCAGGTCGACCTGGTCATCAGCAACCCCCCGTACATCCCGCTCACCGAGTGGGAGTATGTGAGCCCGGAGGCCCGCGACCACGACCCGGAGCTCGCGCTCTTCTCCGGCGAGGACGGCCTGGACACCATCCGGGGCCTGGAACGCACCGCCCACCGCCTGCTGCGCCCCGGCGGTGTCGTCGTCATCGAGCACGCCGACACCCAGGGCGGCCAGGTGCCGTGGATCTTCACCGAGGAGCGGGGCTGGGCCGATGCGGCCGACCACCCGGACCTGAACAACCGGCCCCGGTTCGCCACGGCGCGGAAGGCGATGCCGTGACACCCCTGGCTGTGAAGAGCGTGGCAGCACAGACATTGGTCCCGTACGAGGAGGTTGGCTAGAGATGGCACGGCGTTACGACTGCAGCGACGCGACCGACCGCAAGACCGGTCTGCGCGAAGCGGCCGCCGCGGTCCGCCGCGGCGAGCTGGTCGTGCTGCCCACCGACACCCTGTACGGCATCGGTGCGGACGCCTTCAGCCGCGAGGCCGTCGGCGACCTCCTGGAGGCCAAGGGCCGCGGCCGCGGCATGCCTTCGCCCGTCCTGGTGGGCTCCCCGAACACCCTGCACGGCCTGGTCACCGACTTCTCCGAGCAGGCCTGGGAGCTGGTCGACGCCTTCTGGCCCGGCGCGCTCACCCTGGTCGCCAACCACCAGCCGTCCCTGACCTGGGACCTGGGGGAGACCCGGGGCACCGTCGCGGTCCGGATGCCGCTGCACCCGGTCGCCATCGAACTGCTCACCGAGTTCGGTCCGATGGCGGTCTCCAGCGCCAACCTCACCGGCCACCCGGCCCCGCAGACCTGCGACGCCGCCCAGGAGATGCTCGGCGACTCGGTCTCCGTCTATCTCGACGGCGGCCCCACCCCCGCGGATGTGCCGTCCTCCATCGTGGACGTCACCGGCAAGGTGCCCGTCCTGCTGCGGGCCGGTGCGATCAGCGCCGAGCAGCTCCGCGAGGTGGTACCCGACCTCGAGGTGGCCAGTTGATCGCCCCGCAGGGGCGTGGCATAGCGGGACCGGAGACGAGCACCGACATCTTCCGCATCCTCCACGTCAGCACCGGCAACGTCTGCCGCTCGCCCATCACCGAGCGGCTGACCCGCCATGCCCTCACCGAGCGACTCGGCGACCCCCTGGCCGGCGGGCTCGTGGTGGAGAGCGCCGGCACCTGGGGGCACGAGGGCGCCCCCATGGAGGCGCACGCGGCCACCGTCCTCGCCGACTTCGGCGCCGACCCGCACGGCTTCACCGGCCGGGAGCTGCTGGACGAGCACGTCATCCGGGCCGATCTGGTGCTGACCGCCACCCGCGACCACCGCGCCCAGGTCATCTCCATGGGCCACTCCGCGGGCCTGCGCACCTTCACCCTCAAAGAGTTCACCCGGCTGGTGCGGGCCATCGACCCGGTCACCCTCCCGGAGCCCGACCGGGCCGGCGGAATGGTCGAGCGGGCCCGCGCCCTGGTGCAGGCCGCCGCCGCGCTGCGCGGCTGGCTGCTGGCCCCGGACGCGGAGGCCGACGAGGTGCACGACCCCTATGGCGCCCCGATCACCTTCTTCCGCTCCATCGGCGATGAGATCAACCGGGCGCTGGATCCGGTCGTCACCGCGCTCACCGGGGTCGCGGGGCCGGTCTGAGCCCTGCGTCCGCCCGGCGGCGGGCCTACATTGGGTGGTGAGCACGGCTTTCCCGCCCACCGCTCTTCCGCCACCGCATCGGAGCCCACGATGCCTGTCACCGATGTGTCCCCCGCCCCGGCCAACACCCTGGGCCCGCGCCCAGACTGGGGACCCGGCTTCGAGGCGCTGCTGCGACAGGACCCCGAGGTCGCGGGCGTACTGCTCGGCGAGGCCGTACGGCAGTCCACCGGGCTGCAGCTGATCGCCGCGGAGAACTTCACCTCGCCCGCGGTGCTCGCCGCCCTCGGCTCCCCGCTCGCCAACAAGTACGCCGAGGGCTACCCCGGCCGCCGCCACCACGGCGGCTGCGAGCTGGTCGACCTCGCCGAGCGCATCGCCACCGACCGGGCCAAGGCGCTGTTCGGCGCCGAGCACGCCAATGTCCAGCCGCACTCCGGCTCCGCCGCCGTACTGGCCGCGTACGCCGCGCTGCTCAGACCCGGCGACACCGTGCTGGCGATGGGGCTCAGACAGGGCGGGCACCTCACCCATGGCTCCCCGGCCAACTTCTCGGGCCGCTGGTTCGAGTTCATCGGCTACGGAGTGCACCCGGAGACCGGCCTCATCGACTACGACCAGGTGCGCGACCTCGCCCGCGGCCACCGGCCCAGAGCCATCGTCTGCGGCTCGATCTCCTACCCCAGACACCCCGACTACGCCGTCTTCCGGGAGATCGCCGACGAGGTCGACGCGCATCTGATCGTGGACGCCGCCCACCCCATCGGCCTGGTCGCCGGGGGAGCGGCACCCAATCCGGTGCCCTACGCGGATGTGGTGTGCGCCACCACCCACAAGGTGCTGCGCGGGCCGCGCGGCGGGCTGATCCTGTGCGGCGCCCGGTCGGCCGACCGGATCGACCGGGCGGTGTTCCCCTTCACCCAGGGCGGGGCGCAGATGCACAGCGTCGCCGCCAAGGCCGTCGCCTTCGGCGAGGCCGCGACCCCCGCCTTTACGGCCTACGCCCACCAGGTCGTGGCCAACGCCCGTACGCTGGCCGCCGCGCTGGCCGCCGAGGGCCTGGCCATCGGCACCGGGGGCACCGACACCCACCTGATCACCGCGGATGTGGCCCCGCTCGCCCTGGACGGCGCCACCGCCCGGGGCAGGCTGGCCGCCGCCGGGATCGTCCTGGACACCTGCGGCCTGGGCCACGGCCCCTCGCGCGGGCTGCGGCTGGGCACCGCGGCGGTCACCACCCAGGGCATGGGAGAGGCCGAGATGACGCGGGTGGCGGCGCTGCTGGGCGCCGCGCTGCGCGGGGAGGGGCAGGAGGGCGAGGTCCGGTCGGCGGTGACGGAGCTGGTCGGTCGATTCCCGCCATATCCCGTGCAGACATGATCGTTTGGAGCCATCAAGGGGCGGTGAACGTCTTCTTCTCCATTCACGTATCGGAGGCGGACGCGTTTATGGTGTTGGGCTGTGATGTCCAGCGAGATCCCTGGGGCGGCCCGTGCGTGAATACCTGCTGACGCTGTGCGTGGCCGCGGCCGTCACCTACTTGCTGACGGGCCCGGTGCGGAAGTTCGCGTTCATGGCCGGTGCGGCGCCGGAGATCCGCGCGCGCGATGTGCACCGCGAGCCGACGCCACGGCTCGGCGGTATCGCGATGTTCGGCGGGCTGTGCGCGGGTCTGCTGGTGGCGGCGCATCTGTCGAACCTGAAGGGCGTCTTTGAGACCAATGAGCCACGGGCGCTGCTCTCCGGCGCCGGGCTGATCTGGCTGCTGGGGGTGCTGGACGACAAGTGGGGCGTGGACGCCCTGGTGAAGCTGGGCGGCCAGATGATCGCCGCCGGTGTGATGGTGCTCCAGGGGCTGACGATCCTGTGGATCCCGGTGCCCGGTTTCGGCTCGGTCAACCTCACACCGATGCAGGGCACGCTGCTGACCGTGGCGCTGGTGGTGATCACGATCAATGCGGTCAACTTCGTGGACGGTCTGGACGGCCTCGCCTCGGGCATGGTGTGCATCGCCGCCGCGGCGTTCTTCCTGTACGCCTACCGGCTGTGGTATGGCCACAATGTGGAGGCGGCGGCGCCCTCGACGCTGTTCGCGGCGGTCCTGATGGGCATGTGCCTGGGCTTCCTGCCGCACAATATGCACCCGGCGCGGATCTTCATGGGCGACTCCGGGTCGATGCTCATCGGGCTGGTGCTGGCGGCGGGCGCGATCTCCATGACGGGCCAGCTGGACCCGGATGCGCTGGAGCTGTTCACCGGCTCCGAACGGGCCGCGACCCGCGGCATGGTCCCGGTCTACATCCCGCTGCTGCTGCCCTTGACCGTGATCGCGATCCCGGCGGCCGACCTGATCCTGGCCGTGGTGCGCCGCACCTGGAACGGCCAGTCACCCTTCGCGGCCGACCGCGGGCATCTGCACCACCGGCTGCTGGAGCTCGGCCACTCGCACAGCCGGGCCGTGCTGATCATGTACTTCTGGGCGGCGCTGATCGGCTTCGGCACCGTCGCCTACTCGGTGAACTCGGGCAGCGTATGGATCCTGTTGGTGATCGTCGCGCTGAGCGCCGGGGGGCTGACCCTGCTGATGCTGCCCCGCTTCACCCCGCGGGCGCCGCGCTGGGCCGAGCAGTTCGTACCGCCGCGCTACCGCCGCGGCTCCGACCACGGCACCCGGCCCGGCCGGCCGGGCGCGGTGTCGGCCGGGCTGCACGGGGCGACGGCCATCGGCGACCGCGCGCGCTTCCGGGAGCGCAGCAGCACGCGGGACTGAGGGCGCGAGGGAATCGCCCGTAACTCTGTCGTGTGACGGGCAGCACACTAAGTAGGTAAAGACCTCATCAAATAGTTTGTGATACCGTTCACGAAACCCGCGGTGTCAGAGCCGAAGGGCCGCGGTGCGACGGCCCTTCGTTTGCAAAGAGCTTCTTGCCCCCGGGATACGCTCGTCCCCGACGAATCGTTGCTTCCGACTCCGCCGGAGAGACCCTTCATGCAGGCCAACGACGCCCGAACGCTACTGCAGTGCGCCGTACCGACCGCTGTCGCGGGAGTCATTGCCATGGCCATCGCCTTTCCGCTCGCGGGCGGCAAGGGGGCTGTCGGAGCGATCGCGGGCACCGCGCTCGCCCTGGCCAACATGTCCCTGGGTCTGTACCTGCTCCAGCGCACGGCACGGCAGTGGCCGCAGGTGTTCCAGATGATGGGACTCGCGCTCTACGCCGTGCAGTTCCTGGTCATCGCCGTCCTCCTGGGAGTGCTGAAGGACACCACGCTCTTCAACATCCGGGCCTTTGCCTTCTCGGTGCTCGCCGCCACGCTCGTCTGGGTCGCGGCCCAGCTGCGCGCGCACCTGAAGATGAAGATCCTTTATGTCGACCCGGACGCCGCCGCCGACGCGAAGAAGCCCGCGCCGGCGGAGTCCCCGTCATGACCGGTAGGGCCGGGATAAGTGCTCGTGTGCTCACCTGCTATCGTCCGGTGCCATCTGAGGTGCAGTGGACGCAGACGGCCGGAGCCCCGCTCTTCGCGGGAGTGCGCCGGCGGTCCGTCCAGCTGATGCCTGCGGCGGCCCCCGGCCGCCGGCCGACCTGCCGCACCCCTAACCGTAAGACCAGTCCAGTGCCGTTCCGTGGCTGCTTGCCGCGCCGACACAACGAGGTTGCCGTACCTATGCGCCACGCTGAAGGAGCTCGCGGTGAGTGCTGACCAGATGCTCGCCTTCGAGACCGATTGCCACATCTTCGATGGGTGCGGCTTCCCGACACCGGGCCTTCACTCCTTCGTCTTCGAACCGCTCTTCAAGATCGGCGGTGTCGAGGTCAACAAGCCGATGCTGCTGGCCACTCTGAGCACGGTCGTCGTGCTTGTGTTCCTCTGGGCCGCCTTCGGCCGGGCCAAGGTGGTGCCGGGCAAGCTCCAGATGGTGGGTGAGGCCGGCTACGACTTCATCCGCAGGGGGATCGTCTACGAGGCCCTCGGCAAGAAGGAGGGCGACAAGTACGTCCCCCTGATGGTCTCGCTGTTCTTCTTCATCTGGATGATGAACCTCTGGTCGATCATCCCGATCGCCCAGTTCCCGGTGACGTCGATCATCGCCTACCCGGCTGGTCTGACCCTGTTGGTCTACCTGATCTGGGTGCCACTGACCTTCAAGCGGCACGGCTTTGTCGGCGGCATCAAGAACATCTCCGGCTACAACAAGGAACTCGGCTGGGTCCTCCCGCTGGTCATGGTGCTGGAGTTGCTCTCCAACCTGCTGATCCGCCCCTTCACCCACGCGGTCCGGCTCTTCGCGAACATGTTCGCCGGCCACGTCCTGCTGCTGATCTTCACCATCGCCAGCTGGTACCTGCTGAACGGCATCGGCATCGCCTACGCCGGTGTGTCCTTCGTGATGGTCATCCTGCTGACCGTCTTCGAGATGTTCATCCAGGCCCTTCAGGCGTACGTCTTCGTCCTCCTGGCCTGCTCCTACATTCAGGGCGCTCTCGCCGAGCACCACTGAGCGGCTCCACCCCCAGACCCCCAGACGTCCGGTGGCCAACCCCCACCGGTCCGTGAAAGAGAAGGAAGAAACGGCATGTCCGCTGCGCTTCAGACCCTTGCCGACGGCGTTTCCCTCAAGGGCAACCTCGCCTCCATCGGCTACGGCCTCGCGGCCATCGGCCCCGGTGTCGGCGTCGGCATCATCTTCGGCAACGGCACCCAGGCTCTGGCCCGCCAGCCCGAGGCGGCCGGCCTGATCCGCGCCAACCAGATCCTGGGCTTCGTCCTCTGTGAGGCCCTCGCCCTCATCGGTCTGGTCATGGGCTTCGTCTACACCTCCTGATCCGTAGACGACACCTGATCAAGCGACGAAAGGCACTGATGTGATCGCCCTGGCAGCATCGCTGGCATCGGAGGAGGCAGAGCCCGCCTTCCTTCCGCCGATCCCCGAGCTGGTCATCGGTACGCTCGCCTTCCTCATCGTCGTCCTCTTCCTCGGCAAGAAGCTCCTCCCGGGTCTGAACAAGACCCTGGACGAGCGCCGGACGGCCATCGAGGGCGGCCTGGAGAAGGCCAAGGCCGCCCAGGAAGAGGCCAAGCAGGTACTCGACGACTACCGGGCTCAGCTCGCCGAGGCACGCACCGAGGCCGCGCGCCTGCGCCAGGAGGCGCAGGAGCAGGGTGCCGCGATGGTCGTCGAGATGCGGGCCGAGGGCGAGCGGCAGCGTGCGGAGATCATCGCTGCCGGTCACGCCCAGGTCGAGGCCGACCGCCAGGTCGCCGCGGCGTCGCTGCGGCAGGACGTGGGCAAGCTGGCCATCGACCTGGCCGACCGGATCGTCGGCGAGTCCATGAAGGACTCCGCCCGGCAGGAACGGACCATCGACCGGTTCCTCGACGCGCTCGAGGTCAAATCGGCCGATACGACGAAGGCTGAGGTCACCCGATGAACGGTGCGAGCCGCGAGGCCCTGGCCTCGGCACGCGACAACCTCGACGCGCTGGTGGACAGCGCCTCGACCGACGCCGCCGAGCTCGCCGAGGACCTCACCTCCGTCACCGCGCTGTTCGACCGCGAGGTGTCGCTGCGCCGGGTCCTCACCGACCCGGCGCAGCCCGCCGAGGCCAAGGCCGAGCTGGCCGGACGTCTGCTGCGCGGGCAGGTCGGCGGTGACTGCGCCGACCTGGTGAGCGGTCTGGTCCGCTCCCGCTGGTCGTCCTCGCGCGACCTGGTGGACGCGCTGGAGGAGCTGGCCGCGAGCGCCGACCTGGCCGCCGCCCAGCAGGCCGGCCAGCTGGACGACGTCGAGGACGAGCTGTTCCGCTTCGGCCGTATCGTCGAGTCCAACCCCGGTCTGCGCGCCGCGCTGACCGACAAGGTCGCCGACAGGGCCGCCAAGGCCGGGCTGCTGCGCGCGCTGCTGGGCGGCCGGGTCAACCCGGTCACCGAGCGACTGGTCACCAGGCTGGTCACCGCGCCGCGAGGCCGTAGCCTGGAAGCGGGGCTCACCGCCCTCTCCAAGCTGGCCGCGGACCGCCGTGGCCGCGTCGTCGCGGAGGTCATCTCCGCGGTGCCGCTCAACGACCGGCAGAAGCAGCGCCTCGGCGATGTCCTCGCCAGGCTCTACGGGAAGCGTGTCCACCTCAACCTGGACGTCGACCCCGAGGTCATCGGCGGCATCCAGGTGCGCATCGGCGACGAGGTCATCAGCGGGACCATCGCGGACCGGCTCGCCGACGCGGGCCGTCGGATGGCCGGCTGACCAGCCACCAACTCAAGAGCATGACTGACGGCCCGAGTTGGGCCGACGGTGTCCCACGGGGGAAGCCCCCTGGGGAAGTAATACTTCGGGCCCAACAAGGAGAGCAGGGAACCCAGATGGCGGAGCTCACGATCCGGCCGGAGGAGATCCGGGACGCGCTGGAGAACTTTGTCCAGGCGTACAAGCCGGACGCGGCCTCGCGCGAGGAGGTCGGTACGGTCAGCCTGGCCGGCGACGGCATCGCCAAGGTCGAGGGGCTGCCCTCGGCCATGGCGAACGAGCTGCTGAAGTTCGAGGACGGCACCCTCGGTCTCGCCCTCAACCTCGAGGAGCGCGAGATCGGTGCGATCGTCCTCGGCGAGTTCAGCGGCATCGAGGAGGGCCAGCCGGTGCAGCGCACCGGTGAGGTGCTCTCCGTCGGTGTGGGCGAGGGCTACCTCGGCCGCGTCGTCGACCCGCTGGGCAACCCGATCGACGGCCTCGGCGAGATCGCGAACATGGAGGGCCGCCGGGCCCTCGAACTGCAGGCGCCCGGCGTCATGGTCCGCAAGTCGGTCCACGAGCCGATGGAGACGGGCTACAAGGCCGTCGACGCCATGACCCCGGTCGGCCGTGGCCAGCGTCAGCTGATCATCGGTGACCGGCAGACCGGCAAGACCGCCCTGGCGATCGACACGATCATCAACCAGCGTGCCAACTGGCGCACCGGCGACCCCAACAAGCAGGTCCGCTGCATCTATGTCGCGGTCGGCCAGAAGGGCTCCACCATCGCGTCCGTGCGCGGCGCACTGGAGGAGGCCGGCGCCCTGGAGTACACGACCATCGTCGCGGCCCCGGCGTCCGACCCGGCGGGCTTCAAGTACCTGGCCCCCTACACCGGTTCCGCCATCGGCCAGCACTGGATGTACCAGGGCAAGCACGTCCTGATCGTCTTCGACGACCTGTCCAAGCAGGCCGACGCCTACCGTGCCGTCTCCCTGCTGCTGCGCCGCCCGCCGGGCCGCGAGGCCTACCCGGGTGACGTCTTCTATCTGCACTCGCGGCTGCTGGAGCGCTGCGCCAAGCTCTCCGACGACATGGGCGCCGGCTCGATGACCGGTCTGCCGATCGTCGAGACCAAGGCGAACGACGTCTCGGCGTTCATTCCGACCAACGTCATCTCCATCACCGACGGCCAGTGCTTCCTGGAGTCCGACCTGTTCAACGCCGGTCAGCGCCCGGCCCTGAACGTCGGTATCTCGGTCTCCCGCGTCGGTGGTTCGGCCCAGCACAAGGCCATGCGCCAGGTCTCCGGCCGGCTCCGGGTGGACCTCGCCCAGTACCGCGAGCTGGAGGCGTTCGCCGCCTTCGGTTCCGACCTGGACGCGGCCTCCAAGGCGGCCCTGGAGCGCGGCAAGCGCATGGTCGAGCTGTTGAAGCAGACCCAGTACGCCCCGTACGCCACCGAGGACCAGGTCGTCTCCATCTGGGCCGGCACCACCGGCAGGATGGACGACGTCCCGGTCGAGGACATCCGCCGCTTCGAGCGCGAGCTGCTTGACTACCTGCACCGTGACCACAAGGGCCTGATGACCAGCATCGTCGAGGGCGGCAAGATGTCCGACGACACGCTGCAGGCGCTGGGTGACGCGGTCGCGTCCTTCAAGCAGCAGTTCGAGACGGCGGACGGCAAGCTGCTGGGCGAGGGCTGAGCATGGGTGCCCAGCTCCGGGTCTACAAGAGGCGGATCAAAACCGTCTCCGCGACCAAGAAGATCACCAAGGCGATGGAGATGATCGCCGCCTCGCGCATCGTCAAGGCACAGCGCCAGGTGGCCGCGTCCACTCCGTACGCCAGTGAGCTCACCCGGGCAGTGACCGCGGTTGCCACCGGCTCCAACACCAGGCACCCGCTGACGACCGAGGTCGAGCAGCCGGTGCGGGCCGCGGTGCTGCTCGTCACGAGCGACCGCGGTCTGGCGGGCGGCTACTCCTCCAACGCCATCAAGGCGGCGGACCAGCTCACCGAGCGGCTGCGCGGCCAGGGCAAGGAGGTCGTCCACTACATCGTCGGCCGCAAGGGCGTGGGCTACTTCGGCTTCCGGGAGCGCCCGGTCGCCGCGTCGTGGACGGGCTTCACGGACAGCCCGACCTACGCGGACGCCAAGAGGGTGGCGGACCCGCTGATCGAGGCCGTACTGAAGGACACGGCCGAGGGCGGCGTGGACGAGTTGCACATCGTCTTCACGGAGTTTGTGTCGATGATGACGCAGGCCCCGGTGGACAAGCGGCTGCTGCCGCTGACCCTCGAGAAGACGGAGAACGCGGAGGACGAAGCCGAGCCGGCGAAGGACCGGATCCTTCCGCTGTTCGAGTTCGAGCCGTCGGACGAGGCGGTGCTCGACGCGCTGATGCCGCGGTTCGTCGAGTCCCGTGTCTACAACGCCCTGCTGCAGGCCGCCGCTTCCGAGCACGCGGCCCGCCGCCGGGCGATGAAGTCGGCGACCGACAACGCCGAAGAGCTCATCAAGTCGCTCAAGCGGCTTGCCAACGCGGCCCGACAGGCCGACATCACCCAGGAAATCAGCGAGATCGTCGGTGGCGCCAGCGCCCTGGCCGACGCGACCGCGGGGAGTGACCGATAAATGACCACCACTGTTGAGACGGCTGCTGCGGCGGGCCGCGTCGCACGGGTCATCGGCCCCGTCGTCGACGTGGAGTTCCCCGTCGACGCGATGCCGGAGATCTACAACGCGCTCACCGTCGAGGTCTCCGACCCGGCCGAGGCCGGCAAGCGGAAGATCCTGACCCTGGAGGTTGCGCAGCACCTGGGCGAGGGCCTGGTGCGCGCCATTTCCATGGAGCCCACCGACGGCCTGGTCCGCCAGGCCGCGGTGACCGACACCGGTGCGGGCATCACCGTGCCCGTCGGGGACGTCACCAAGGGCCGGGTGTTCAACACCCTGGGCCGGATCCTGAACGAGCCCGAGGCCGAGGCCGAGGTCACCGAGCGCTGGCCCATCCACCGCAAGGCCCCCGCCTTCGACCAGCTCGAGTCCAAGACCGAGATGTTCGAGACCGGCCTGAAGGTCGTCGACCTGCTGACCCCGTATGTCAAGGGCGGCAAGATCGGTCTGTTCGGTGGTGCCGGTGTCGGCAAGACCGTGCTGATCCAGGAAATGATCATGCGTGTGGCCAAGCTGCACGAGGGTGTTTCCGTGTTCGCCGGTGTCGGTGAGCGCACCCGTGAGGGCAACGACCTCATCCAGGAAATGGAAGAGTCGGGCGTTCTGGACAAGACCGCGCTGGTCTTCGGTCAGATGGACGAGCCCCCGGGCACCCGTCTGCGGGTGGCGCTGGCCGGTCTGACCATGGCGGAGTACTTCCGCGATGTGCAGAAGCAGGACGTGCTGTTCTTCATCGACAACATCTTCCGCTTCACCCAGGCCGGTTCGGAGGTCTCGACCCTGCTCGGCCGGATGCCCTCCGCGGTGGGCTACCAGCCGAACCTGGCCGATGAGATGGGTCTCCTCCAGGAGCGCATCACCTCGACCCGTGGTCACTCGATCACCTCGATGCAGGCGATCTACGTCCCCGCGGACGACCTGACCGACCCGGCCCCGGCCACGACCTTCGCGCACCTCGACGCGACGACCGTGCTGTCGCGTCCGATCTCGGAGAAGGGCATCTACCCGGCGGTGGACCCGCTGGACTCGACGTCCCGCATCCTGGACCCGCGCTATGTCGCGCAGGACCACTACGACACCGCCATGCGCGTCCGGGGCATCCTGCAGAAGTACAAGGACCTCCAGGACATTATCGCGATCCTCGGCATGGACGAGCTCGGCGAAGAGGACAAGCTGGTCGTCCAGCGTGCCCGTCGCGTCGAGCGCTTCCTGTCGCAGAACACCCACGCGGCGAAGCAGTTCACCGGTGTGGACGGTTCGGATGTGCCGCTGGACGAGTCCATCGCCGCGTTCAACGCCATCTGCGACGGTGAGTTCGACCACTTCCCGGAGCAGGCGTTCTTCATGTGCGGTGGTCTCGAGGACCTCAAGAACAACGCCAAGGAGCTGGGCGTCTCCTGAGCGTTCCGATGCTCATGGCCCGGGGGCGGGGTGCTGCCGCCCCCGGACCGTACGTCCCCTATTCTTTGACCCAACGCCCGCCGGACCCGGCGGGTGGAGACCCGAGGAGCCACGTTGGCTGCTGAGCTGCACGTCGAGCTGGTCGCGGCGGACCGAAGCGTCTGGTCCGGCGAGGCCACTCTGGTCATCGCGCGTACCACATCGGGTGACATCGGCGTCATGCCCGGCCACCAGCCGCTGCTCGGTGTGCTGGAGTCCGGCCCGGTGACCATCAGAACCACCGACGGCGGGACGGTCGTCGCCGCGGTGCACGGCGGCTTCATCTCGTTCGCGGACGACAAGCTGTCGCTGCTCGCGGAGGTCGCCGAGCTGGCGGACGAGATCGACGTCACCCGTGCGGAGCGGGCGCTGGACCGTGCGAAGTCGGAGGCCGATGCGGCCGCCGAGCGTCGTGCGGACATCCGGCTCCGTGCGGTCACGGGCGTTCACTAGCCCGAGACCCACTGAACCACGTCCCTCAGCCGCGGACCGCCTGCCACCATCCAGGGCGGTCCGCGGCTGAGGCAATGCAGGTGCGGTTGCTCTAGATCATGCGAGGAGGTCGGTGGAGATGGTCCTCGCTCTGCTCGTGGGCGGCATCGTCGTTCTGCTGGTACTGATGGGGCTGCTCGTCTTCGCGTTGCGCAGGCGGCTCATCCAGCGGTCGGGCGGCACCTTCGACTGCAGTCTGCGCTGGGACGTTCCCGAGGAGCCCGGCGAGTCCTCCGGCAAGGGCTGGGGCTTTGGCGTGGCCCGCTACAACGGCGACCGGATCGAATGGTTCCGGGTCTTCTCCTATGCGTACCGGCCACGCCGGGTGCTGGAGCGGGCCTCGATCGAGGTGCTGGAGCGGCGGATTCCGCTGGGCGAGGAAGAGCTGACGCTGCTGTCGGACGCGGTGGTGCTGGCCTGTCTGCACCGGGGCAAGCGGCTTGAGCTGGCGATGAGCGAGGACGCCCTGACGGGCTTTCTGGCCTGGCTGGAGGCGGCGCCTCCGGGGCAGAGAGTCAATGTTGCCTGAATAAGGGGTGAGCGGTGGGGGGGGCGGGGTTTAGGGCCCCCCACCCCCCGGGTGGCCCCCCGCCCGGTTGGGCCGCGGGGCACCGCGGGCCCCGGGGGGCGGCCCGTTTGGCGGGCCGCCCCGGGGGCCGCGGGGGCGGGGGGGGCCGCCGTGGGCCGCACCCGGGACACAAAACCGCGCCCCCCATCGGAGATGGGGGGCGCACCGTGGCTGGGGCCGGGGTCGAACCGG
>NZ_JBDJPF010000060.1:0-46549 GCF_054957865.1 Streptomyces xingningensis | reverse complement strand
GTTGCCGTCAACCAGGGCAAAGGCTGAGCTACTTGACAAATCAGATTCCACAGAATCTTCGGCAACAGAACGAAGCCCTTGGCGTCCTTGGGGCGGGGGACGACCTTGATCGTGATCCCCAGCGTGTCCTGGGCCCAGGTGCTGAACTCCTCGCCTCCGTAGCCGTTGTCCGCCCAGACCAGGACGATCTCGGGGTGTTCGGCGTGGAGGCGGGTGAGCAGGGTGCGGGCCGCGTCGCGGTCCTGGACGTCGGCAGGGGTGACGAGCAGGTCGACCAGCAGGCCGTCCTGGTCAACAAGGAGATGTCGTTTCCTGCCGTTGATGTGCTTATTTGCGTCGTATCCGCGCGTCGCGTTCGACACGGTCTCCGCGCCTTTGACGGACTGGGAGTCCACTATCACCCGGACTGGCCAGGGACAGCGCCGACGGCGGAGCCGCAGCCGTCGGCGCAGCTGGTCAAGGATCCACTTGAGTACGCCGGCCTTCGCCCAGCGGGCGAAGTATCCGAAGCAGGTGCGCCAGGGGATGCCGAAATCGGCGGGTAACGCCCTCCACTTCGCCCCGTTGTCGGTGATGTAACGGATGGCGTCGACCACGCGGCGCCGCGGCCATTTCTCCGGGGCACCTCCCTTCGGGGTCTGGCAGGCGGGCGTCGGGAGGAGGGGTTCGAGCAGGGCCCATTCGAGGTCGCTGGTGTCGGAGGGGTAGCGGTAGCGGGGCAGCAGCATGACGGTGCAGGATCGCGACCGGTGGATGGGGCGCCAGCTGCGGAGCGGTCGCGACCCGTTGCCTCTCGTGCTCCGGTTTACTCCAGGCTGGCCAGCAGCTGGAGGGTGGACTCGATCGCACCCATCTGCGCCATGACCGTGCGGATGTAGGGGTCGTTGGGGGTCTTCTTCTGGTGCGGGAGGAGGGTCCCGGCGATGAAGTTCTCCACCCGGTGGTGGACGGTCTCGAAGAACGCCCGTTCGTAGCCGATCCACACCGCCGGCGTGCCGTCCAGCATGCGGTATCCCCATCGTTTGTCCCAGGTCACGGGCGGCAGGCCCTTCGCGGCCGCGATCTTGCGCAGATGCGCGAGCCCGGTGTGGACCTGGGCGCGGGTGCGTTCGGTGGCCGCCATCAGCTGGGCAATGGTCAGGCCGGCGGGACGGGCCTCCAGCAGGGCACTGAGGATCGCTTCGGCGTGGACATGAGCGGGGACCCCCCGCCCCATCGCCTACTCACCCGAGCCTTTCAGCAGCTTCTCCAGCTGCTCGTCCAGGTCGACCTCGCCGCGGGTCACGGCGTTCTCGATCCAGTCGGCCGCGGCACGTACCCGCGAAAGCCCCCGCCCGATCGTCTCGCGCTCGCCGCCGTCGTAGTGCTCACCGCGCAGGTTCGGCACGATCCGCCCCGCCGTCGCGACGAACTGCGCGCAGGCCGCGACCAGGTCCATGAACTGGGCACTGTGCTCCATGCGCTGCAGCTGAGGGGCGGCCTCCTGGTGCACGAACTGGGCCTGCTGGCGGAACCGGTCGAACTGCGCCTCATTAACGGCATGCCGGGCGGTGTCGTCGGCCATGGCCTTCGAGGCGACCGCCGGACGGCGCAGGAAGTCCGTGGTCACCACCGCGGCGACCGCGTCGTCGCCGGCCAGGTCATGGATCGCCTCCACCTTCTCCTGGACGCTCTCCGGGGAGTCGACCTTCCAGCCCACCACCCGCTTCGCGCTGTCGTGCGTCCACCTCGGCGGACCGCCGCGCGGGCTGGGCGGGGGGTTGCCGACCGCCTCGAACCGCTCCTGCTCATCAGGGATGCTGGCCAGGGTCTTGTGGATCGTGTGCGAGACATCCGCCCGCCGGCGCTCCTTCGGCCAGCGCGAGGACACCCACCGGTAACTACGGACCGTCGTGTAGGCCAGGCCGACGTCCTCGGCGAACATCCGGATGGCCTCGCTCACCGTGAACAGGTCGTCCTTCCCGGACGGATTCGCACCCCCATACGAGCGCATCGGCTCGATCTCCAGGGCCGCGTCCCCAAGACGCCACTGGGCACTGCTCATCGCAGCGACCCAGTCCCGCCCCAGCTTGACCAGCTCCTCGTAGCGCTCCCGGGACACGCTCCCAATCATCTCGGGCATCAGGACACCACCCCCACGGGCCCGGGTGCGGCACCCTCGATGCCACCAACTCTCCCTGGCAGCCCGTTACTTCGCACCATCCGGCGGCTTCCGCCCGTCGGAAAGGGCGTGCGTGCCCGGCGTGTGGAGCGGACCCGCGGCGCGGATGTACGGCCTCACATCCCGTCACGCTGCTGTGTGTGTCGCCTGTGCCAGGCCCGTTTGCGGCAGGCGGGAGAGCAGTACGTTGCCGAGACGGGACGCCCGACACCGACCGTCCAGGACGTCCCGCACTCCGGACAGCTGGACATCGCTCCGGCCTGGACCGCCTCGGTCCTCGCCCGCGCCCGCCGCATCCGGCGCCAGTGCCGTGAACGGCAAGCCGACGAGCAGAACACCGCCATCGCCTTCGCCGCTGGCATCAACGGCCCCCCGCACCCACGGCACAAGCGCGGACCGCAGTCGTCATCCGTGACCACGGCCAGCCGCAGCCGGAGCACCCCGTCCCTGCCCATACCAGCACCGTACGCTGGCTCTTCCGAGGCGGAAGGACGAACATGGCACTGCCCAAGAAGGGTTCACGACGGATCGTTGTCGACGGCATCACATACCGGTGGAGAGTCCGACGACGGCCGACCTACGACCAGGGGATGTGCTGGTCGCCGCTGACCTACGCGGTCGAGCGCGCAGAGAATCCTGGCACCACGCTGGTGGTTCGCACCGATCGCCTCCACCCCGACAACTGGACGGGCAATCCGACCTCCCCCGTTCTGCCTTCCAACGTCGCCGCCGCCATTCAGGCCGCCCGCGCGGAAGGCTGGACGCCCGAAGCCACCGGGTCACCCTTCCTGCTCGACGAGTCCCAGGACGCAGCCCCCTCCCGATGAACTGGCCAGCCTGGCTGTCCCACCGTTCCCGACGAACCCGGACCGATACGGCAAGTTCCTGACCTGCACGGGAACCTCACTCGGCTTGTCATGTAAGGACCCGACACAGCTTCTCAGCGAAAGTCCAGGTCACATAGCCCGTGGCTTGGACTTTTGTATTGCTTGAGGCGTGACGCTTCACGCGGTCACGGTGCCACTGGTTGGCTTGCGTGAGCGATGTTCCTCGTCTACCGGCTGAGTCAACTCATGAGAACGGTGCCCAGAGCTGAGGCGGCGCCGTGGAGCAGGTACCCGGCCGAACTGCTCAAGGGGCGGCCGATGAGCTGACGCTGTCGTCGTGCGAGGAAGCGGTAGGGACGAACCGAGTTGGATCTTCCTGCCGCGATCAACGGTGGGCTCCGCTAGCCTGCTCTGCGTGATTACAGGTGAGCTGAAGAGCAAGATCGACCGACTGTGGGACGCCTTCTGGTCTGGGGGGATCTCCAACCCGCTGGAGGTTATCGAGCAGATTACTTACCTGATGTTCATCCGGCGCCTCGACATCTTGGAACAGGCCAAGGAGAACAAGGCCAACCGTACAGGGCGGCCTGTCGAGAGTCCGATCTATACGGACGACACCAAGCTCCTACGTTGGTCGGTCTTCGTCAACGATGCTCCTGAGCTCATGCTTGCCCGCGTTCGCGACGACGTCTTCCCCTGGCTGCGCACACTGGGTGGTGAGGGGTCTACCTATGCGCACCACATGAAGGACGCGCGGTTCACCATCACGACCTCGAACCTGCTCACTAAAGCCGTCGACATGATCAACGGCATCGACATGGGTGACAGAGACACCAAGGGCGACCTGTACGAGTACATGCTCAGCAAGATCGCCACAGCAGGCCAGAACGGCCAGTTCCGTACGCCCCGGCACATCATCCAGCTGATCGTGGAGATGATGGCCCCACAGCCAGGCGACGAGATCTGCGACCCGGCGTGCGGCACAGCCGGCTTCCTGGTGGCTTCCGCGGAGTACGTGGAGCGTACTCACCGCGAGGCGTTGTTCGAGCCGGTCCAGCGGCAGCACTTCAACGAGAGCATGTTCCACGGCTTCGACTTCGACAGCACCATGCTCCGCATCGGCAGCATGAACATGCTGCTGCACTCGGTCGAGAACCCAGATATCCGCTACCGCGACTCGCTTGCCCAGAGTGCGGCAGGCGAAGCCGACCGCTATTCGCTCATTCTCGCCAATCCGCCCTTCGCAGGCAGCCTCGACTACGACGCGACTGCAGCTGACCTGCAGAAGGTTGTCAAGACCAAGAAAACCGAGCTGCTGTTCCTCGCCCTGTTCCTCCGGCTGCTCAAGCCCGGTGGTCGAGCTGCGGTCATCGTGCCGGACGGCGTTCTGACCGGCGCCAGCAAGGCCCATAAGGACCTCCGGAAGCTCTTGGTCGAAGGGCATAAGCTCGATGCGGTAGTGAAACTGCCAAGCGGTGTATTCAGGCCGTACGCCGGAGTGTCGACAGCGATCCTGTTCTTCACCAAGACCAACAGCGGTGGCACAGATCAGGTCTGGTTCTACGAGGTCACAGCGGACGGCTGGAGCCTGGACGACAAGCGAAACCCACTCCTAGCCGAGGCCAAGATCGGTCCCACGCCGACCGTCGGTTCGCTGGATGAAGCGGATCACGCTAAGAACAACCTGCCGGACGTACTTGCCCGTTGGGCTCGACGAAACGGCAGCGAGCATGATCGGCCGCGGACTGAACAGAGTTTTTGCGTTCCCAAGGATGACATCGCCGCGCAAGGATACGACCTCAACCTGAATCGCTACAAGGAAGTAGTACACGAGGAGATCGAGTACCGATCCCCAGGTGAGATCATGGACGAACTTATTCGCATCGAGGCAGAAATCGAGCAGGGTGTGAGTGACCTGAAGGGGATGCTGGGATGCTCTCGATGATTAAGCTCAGTGAGGTAGCAGAGATCAACCCTCGCCTGGTGGACCGCCCGGCACCGGATGAGCTTGTCTCTTTCATGAGGATGGCAGACTTGGACGCCGGCAGTGGAACAACATCGCGAGGGGAGGAACGTAAGTTCAACGAAGTCGCCAAAGGATACACTCAATTCGCGAACCACGATTTGCTTGTAGCCAAAATTACCCCGTGTTTTGAGAACGGAAAGATCGCCCAAGCGAATCTTGTGCATCCCCATGGCTCTGGATCCACCGAGTTCCATGTGATTCGCCCCGATCGGAGAAGGATTGACGATCGGTTCTTGCTCCGCTTCCTGCGTCAGCCGTCCGTGCGTGTCGCCGGCGAGCGACGAATGACGGGGAGCGCTGGCCAGCGTCGGGTCCCCGAGGCTTATCTGTCTGACCTTCAAGTCCCGCTGTTTCCTCTATCGGAACAACGTCGGATTGCAGAGCTATTGGACCATGCGGATGGGCTGCGCGCGAAGCGCCGCAAGGCCGTTGCCATCCTCGACGACCTCGCTCAGTCAATCTTCCTCAATATGTTCGGCGCTGTGATGTCGAACGATCGTCAGTGGCCGACGGGTCAAGTTGCTCATCTTGTAGCCAAGTTCACCAGTGGAAAGAGCTTCGCTGCGGCAGAGAACGACGACCCGGGGGTGCGATATCGCGTCCTCAAGGTGAGTGCTGTCACTTCGGGCCGGTTCGACGCGACGGAAAGTAAGCCTGTACCCGGTGATTATGACCCACCGCTCTCACATATCGTCCGCGACGGTGATCTCATCTTCAGCCGCGCCAATACGGAATCCTTGATTGGGGCCACTGCGCTGGCAGTGTCCCCGCCCAGTAACCTTCTTCTGCCCGACAAGCTGTGGAGGTTCGTCTGGCATGCTGATGGGCCGACACATCCCCTCTATGTGAGGCAGCTGTTTCTTCAGCCTGCTTTCAGGCGGGAGATCAGTAGACGAGCCTCTGGGACCAGTGGGTCGATGAAGAACATCTCACAGTCCAAGGTCCTTTCCATCGCCTGCGGAACCCCGCCTCTGGAGCTTCAGCACCAGTACGGAAGGCGGATTGAAGCTATAGAAAAGCTCGCGGACCAGCAACGGGGCCACCTGGCCGAGCTCGATTCCCTTTTTGTATCCCTTCAGTACCGTGCGTTTCAGGGTGAGTTGTAGTCGAAATCCACGGGGCACCGTCTGAAATCAACGACACCGGTCGTTTGTTGTTGAGTCATCCGGTACCAGCCCCCACCCGCCCAAGTGAAAGGTCACCAGCTGTGAGCAACTTTGAGTTCATACAGGCCGAGTGGCCTGAGCTGCATCGCGAGGCCGTCCACGCCGAGCGGCTGGCGTACGCGGACCCGCGGGCGTCCGCGTTTTACGCACGGCGGGTGCTGGAGCTGGCGGTGGCGTGGCTATTCGAGGTGGATGACACGCTCAAGTCGCCGTATCACAGTGATCTGGCGGCGCTTACTGCTGAGCCGACGTTGGTGAAGGTGGCTGGCCCTGCGATCCGGGCCAAGATGGATGTGATTCGTCGGCAGGGCAATGTTGCTGTGCATCGCAAAACCCCTGTCGCTCCGAAGGATGCGGTGCGTACGGTTGCTGAGCTATTCCACGTCCTGTATTGGATGGCCCGTACCTACACCCGCGATCAGACCCAACTGCCCACGTCCACGCTGGCATTCGATACGGCGCTGATACCTCGGCCGGTCCCGGCAGAGGTACGGATTGCCAAGCAGGCCGAGCTGAAAGCACAGGCCGAGAAGTACGCCGAGCAAGACGCCGCGCTGGCAGCTGAGCGGAAGAAGAACCAGGATCTTGACGCTGAGATCGCTCAGCTGCGCGCGCAGATCAAGGCGGCCAAGGTCGCGAATGAGGCGCAGCCGGACACCCACGATTACAACGAGGCCGAGACTCGCACCCTGCTCATTGACTTCCTTCTCAAGGAGGCCGGTTGGGTGCTGGATCAGCCGAGGGACCGTGAATACCCGGTCACCGGCTTGCCTACTTCAGCCGCGCCCTCCGGTAAAGGCAAGGTCGACTACGTCTTGTGGGACGACGACGGCAAGCCTCTCGCCGTTGTTGAGGCCAAGCGGACCACCCGCGACCCGAAACAGGGCAAGCACCAGGCGACGCTCTACGCCAATGCGCTGGAAGCGGAGTTCAAGCAGCGTCCGGTGATTTTCTATACCAACGGCTACCGCACCTACCTGTTCGACGACCTCAACTACCCACCCCGTGAGGTCCAGGGTTTCTACACCAAGGACGAGATGCGTCTCCTGGTCCAGCGCCGGGCCGGTCGCCGCTGTCTCGCTAAGCTGCCGATCAACGAGCAGATTGCCGGCCGTCACTACCAGTCCCGCGCGATACGGCGGATCGCCGACTCCTTTGAAAAGGATTCGCTGCGCCACGCCCTGCTCGTGATGGCGACCGGCTCCGGCAAGACGCGTACTGTGATCGCGCTCAGCGACCTGATGATGCGCGCCAACTGGGCCAAGCGCATTCTCTTCCTCGCCGACCGCAAGGCCTTGGTCAAGCAGGCCACCAACGAGTTCAAGAAGCACCTGTCAGGTGCTCCGGTCGTCAACCTGCTGGAGGAGAAGGATCCCAACGCGCGGGTGTTCGTCTCCACCTATCCGACCATGATGAACCTGATTGATCAGACCGACGCCGAGGGTCGCCGCACCTTCGGCCCCGGCTGCTTCGACCTGATCATCATCGACGAGGCGCATCGCTCGATCTACCAGCGATACGGCGCGATCTTCGACTACTTCGATGCGCTTCTTGTCGGCCTGACGGCGACTCCCAAAGATGAAGTCGACCGGAACACCTATCGCCGCTTCGAACTCGAAGATGGCGTGCCCACCGACGTTTACAGCCTGGACGAGGCGGTGGCTGAGGGCTACCTGGTGGCGCCGCGTGCTGTCGATGTCCCACTGAAGTTCCAACGGGGTGGCATCAAGTACGACGACCTGTCCGACGAGGACAAGGAGAAGTGGGACGAGACGGAGTGGAGCGAGGACGGTGACATCCCTGACGAGATCACCACGGAAGAACTGAATAAGTACCTCTTCAACGCCGATACCGTCGACAAGGTCCTCCAGACTCTTATGGCGCACGGCCTGAAGGTCGATGGTGGCGACAAGCTTGGCAAGACCATCATCTTCGCGGCCAACAACCATCATGCGGAGTTTATCGCCGAGCGGTTCGACAAGAATTATCCGCACCTCAAGGGTGCTTTTGCACAGGTCATCACCTACCGCAAGGAATATGTCCAGAGCCTGATCGACAAGTTTGCCGATGCGGCGGAGCTTCCCCAGATCGCCATCTCCGTGGATATGTTGGACACCGGTATCGACGTTCCCGAAGTCGTCAACCTCGTCTTCTTCAAACTGGTGCGCTCCAAGACCAAGTTCTGGCAGATGATTGGCCGCGGTACCCGCCTCGCGCCCGATTTGTTCGGCCCGAACCGCAGCAAGGACGGCTTCCTGGTCTTCGACCTGTGCCAGAACATCGAATTCTTCAACCAGAACCTGATGCGTGCCGAAGGCAAGGTTGCCCCCTCGCTGGGCCAGCGGATCTTCGAGCGCCGCGCTGACCTGCTCCTCGCCCTCGACGGGGCAGCTGACCCCAGTCAAGGGGCAGCCGCGGAGGTTACTGTTCGTCCTGAGTCCGATGGCACGGCGAGCGAGTTCGGCCTGCGCTGGGACCTTGCCACCCGGCTGCATGACGAGGTCACAGCGATGAACCCGGGGAACTTCCTGGTCCGCCCGCACCGCGAGCAGGTGGAAACCTTCGCCGACTTCGACGCCTGGCTTGCGTTCACACCCGATGCGCATGGCCAAGTCATCGACCATCTGGCCGGACTCCCGACTGCCTTCCGCGACAAGGATGACACCGGTGAGGAGGCCAAACGCTTCGACCTGCTCGCGCTCCGTCTCCAGCTCGCCGTCGTGAACGGAGCCCCGGGCTTCATCCGCCTACAAGATCAGGCCCAGGAGATCGCGTCCACCCTGCTCGATCAGCTGACCATTCCTGCAATCAAGGCCCAGCAGGTCCTGCTCGACGAGGTCGCAGGCGATGAGTGGTGGCAAGACGTGACGTTGCCCCTGCTCGAGACCATGCGTCGTCGTCTGCGCGGCCTCGTCCGACTGATCGAGAAGACCAAGCGAGGCGTCATCTACACCGACTTCGAGGACGAGCTCGGCGAGCTGACCGCTGCCACGCTCAGCGGCATGGAGATCGGTACCGGCCTCTCCCGCTTCGAGCAGAAGATCCGTATCTACCTCAACACGCACCAGGACCAGCTTGTCGTCCAGAAAATCCGCCGCAACAAGCAGATCACTGCCCTGGACCTGTCGGAGCTGGAGAAGATCTTCGTCGAGACCGGCCTCGGGACTACGGCTGACATCGACTACATCAAGGACGCCAAGGGCGGCCTCGGCCTGTTCCTACGGTCGCTGACAGGCTTGGAGCGGGAGGCGGCGGCCTTGGCCTTTGACACCTTCCAACAGGGCAAGACGCTCACAGCCAACCAACTCCGGTTTGTCAATGAGCTGATCGACTACCTGGCGCGCAACGGCACGATAGACGTTGACGCGTTGTACGAGTCGCCCTTCACTGCCCTTGCCCCGACTGGTCCCGAAGGGATCTTCCCTGAGGCCGAGGTGGATGTCATGGTGTCTGTCATTCATTCGATCCGCTCTACCGCTGTCGCTGCCGAGGGCGCGGCGTGATCAACAACGCACAAGAAAGAGACGATGCGGCAATACATGATCTGCCACGTGTGCGGGACGAAGTGGGCAGGAGGCAGCACCCTCATAGAGCCCCATGGGAACCGGCGGAAGCGCTGAGGCTCGGGTTCGAATCCCGAAGGCGGCTCACCGGAGAAGCCAGGTCGGATCTGCTCTGACCTGGCTTCTTCCGCGTTCTGGGGCGTTTCGCCAGCCATGGGCGAACCAGCGGACCGTCTGAGATTGAGCCTAGGACGGAGCGAGCTCGAGGTCACCGCTGAATGCCTTGGCGAGCACCGCCTGACCGCTGCGGTCGAGGGTCCTGTGCGCGGATTCCGCTCGGGCAAGAATGGATGAGCTCAGGCCGAGCAGCTTGTCCACGCGATGCATGATCTCGAGTTGCTCTGCCACCGGTGGCAGAGCCACCGGGACGGTCTTGATGTTCGTCAGGTTCAGGCCGGGCTTTCCTGCGCCGTAGGCGTCGCTGAGCAGTTTGTCGCGGCCGTAACCCTGACTTGTCAGCCAAAGATGCAGAAAGCGTGTCATGCGAGTGTCCCGAGGGCGGACCAGAGCGACATGCTGGTTTACGTATGCCTCGCCGATTTCTTCCGGAACATAGGCGGTCTTGGTGACATTGGCTCCGGTGATGGTCACCAGGAGATCGCCGGGCCGGACTCGGGTGCGGAGGCCTTCGGCGCGGCCTGGGAGTTGCACATAGGCCACGTCCGACAGGTCCAGGACGTCGCCGCTGATGTTCTGGGCGCGGATGAAGGTGGCGCCTTCGTCCGCGTAGTATTTGGCCCATCCGCGTGAGCCGCTGGTGACCATTTCGGTCAGCTCTTCGAGGCTGACCACGGGCCATTCCCTCGGTGCGTCGATCTCTTGCGGCGCCAGTTGTGGGGCAGTGGTGTCCGCCGTCCGTTCCGCACGCCAGTCCTCGGTCAGGCGGCCGGAGCAGGCGGCCGTGAGGACGGCCTGCTGGAACTGGGAGAGGGCTGTGCGGGTGCGGTCGATGTGCCGCATCGCCGCGGCTCGACGGGTGTCGATCTCGGCGAGTCGTGCGACGATCCGGCGCTGCTCGTCGATGGGCGGGAGCGGGATCTTGGATTTCTGGACGAAGCTGACCGGGACGCGCGCCTGCCCGACCGACCCGGTCATCTGGGACTCGGCATCGGAACGGTACGACTGCTGCCTGATGAACCGCCAGAGATAGCGGGGATCCACCTCGGTGCCGGGGCGGATCACATGGAATTCGGTTGAACCGAATCCATGGCCGTTGGGCAGGTCCGGCACGACCGCGGACTTTCCGTTCTCCATGCACGGCGTGATCTTCGCGAAGATGACGTCGTTCGGCGCGAAGGTGCGGTAGCCCTTTTTCCGGAGCTCCCCGAGGGGCTTCTTCTCGATGTCGGCGACCGATCCCGAAACCTCGTCCACCGCGGCCATCGGAACGAAGCCGACGAGATCCTCATCGTGAATTTCTCGGTACTTCGGCTTGGGCGGATTGAGCGTGGCCACTTCACCGATGGTGGAGATCTTCCAGGGGCTGTTGCCGCGCTCGCTCACTTCGCGGGCTCCTCGTCGCCCAGGAGCTTCTGCAGCTCACGCAACTCGCCGAGCGCGACCTGGAGTTCGCTCAGGGCGCCGTTCAAGAGGTCCATTGGCTCCGGCATTTGGTCGGGAGTGTCGAGCTCGTCATCGCGGAGCCACTTGAAGGTGTCGAGCTTGTAGTCGTGCTCTTTGATTTTGTCGATGCCGAAGACGCGCCATCGGTCACCCTTCGAGTCACCCTCCTTGCGTGGCGACAGACCGTTGGGGTCATCGCCGTAGCATGCCTCGAACTCGGCGAAATGAGCATCGGTGAGAGGACGGGACCGCTTGGTGATCGAGGGTACGTTCGCCCGGGCATCGTAGAGCCAGACCTTGTTTGTGGGGCGGCCCTTGGTGAAGAAGATGACATAGGTCTTGGTGCCGGGTGTGTAGGGGTTGAACGTGCCTCTCGGGCAGCGGAGGACCGTATGGACGTCGGCGTCCTCCATCAGAATCTTGACGGTCTCTCCGGCTTTTTCGCTGAACAGCACGTCATCCGGGACGACTACCGCGGCACGGCCTCCCGGCTTCAGGATCGTGAGGATGTGCTGCAGGAAATTGAGCTGCTTGTTCGCCGTTTCGATCGTGAAGTCATCACGTACCGGGATCTGGCTTGCACCGCGATTTCCGAACGGCGGGTTGGTCAGCACCACATCGAAGCGCCGGGAGGTGGGGGTTTCATAGATGGAGTCGCCGAGCGTGATCTGCGGCTCGACCTGGTGCAGGAACATGTTCATCAGGGCAAGGCGTCGCGGGCGCGCGACGAGCTCTTGCCCGTAATACGTCGCGTTCTTGACACGCCTGGCCGTTTCCCGGTCCAGTGCGCCTCCGGTGGTGCGCTCCTTCAGCCACTCGTAGGCGGCGACGAGGAAGCCGCCCGTACCACAGGCGGGATCGCTGATCGTCAGCTGCCGGTGGACCCGGGGATCCGGCTTGATGAGGCGCACCATGGTGCGGATGAGCGGGCGCGGGGTGAAGTACTGGCCGGCGCCCTTCTTGCCCTCGGCGGCCGACTTCTCCAGGAGCCCTTCGAATGCCGCGGCCTTGACGTCGACGTCCAGGCTGGTCCAGTCGGTGTCGTCGATCACCTTGATCAGGCGGGCGAGTGTCGCCGGATTCGAAAGCCGGTTTTGAGATCCGGAGAAGATGTCACCGAGGATCCCGGGCTGTTTTCCGAGATTCCGGAGAGCGCTTTCATAGGTGTCGATCAGATCCGTGCCGGATTTGCCGCGGAGATGCGGCCAATCGGTTTCTTCCGGCAGCTCGATTTCCTGCTCGTCGGCCATCTTGAGGAACAGCAGGTAGGTCAACTGCTCGATGTAGTCGCCGTAGTCGACACCGTCGTGGCGAAGCGTGGAGGCAAAGCCCCAGAGTTTTCCTACGACGTCGCTCATACGGCGGCAAGCTCCTCGTTCAGACGTTCAAGAAGTTCGGACAGGCGATCGTCGAAGACCCGGTTGGCACGCCTCCAACCACCGGGAGCCGACAGGATCGGGATGAGATCGAAGTCCTCGCGGTCGATCGACAGATTCTCGACCAGGTGTTGCTCAATGTAGTCCATCCACTGCCGCTGATCGGTGGTGAGCCGGTGTCCCTGCGTCACCCTGGCCACGGCTGCCTGAACCCGCTCCTGGGCCGTCAGCAACGGGGCGTCGTCAAGAACGGCGTGCTTGACCATGGAGATGATGTCGACAAGTGCCTTGCCATATGCGATGCGAAAGGCGCGCTCCAGGTTGACCTCGGTGAAGTGCTCCGGCGTACGGCTGAGGACATCGCGCAGGTCGGTCAGAACTCGGGGGCTCCAACCGCGCGGACTTTTGAGCAGCACCGAGATCGCCCCGATGGCTTCGCGCTCACTGCGCACATACGCACTGAACGCCGCCAGGTAGTCGGCCGGCCGGTACTCCTTGCCGGTGGTGCCTCGGATGAGCCACTCCGAGCTGACGTCATCCACGGCGCTGCCGGCCACGATGAATGTCCTCCCGCCCCGCGGATGGTTTTCCAGGAGCTCCTGGAAGGCGGGGTCCCGCAGGACTCTCATCGTGCCGACAAACGAGGTGCGCAGCAGCACCGGGAGCCTTGCCGCCCAGTCGCCGATATCGCCGTCGGGAATGAAGGTGGCGAATGCCTCGTATGCTTCGCCGCTCGTCGACTTGGCGATGCGCTGGAGTCGCTTGACCAGCCGGCGGACGTTGTGGTCGCGATCGTTGTTCTGCCAGATCTCCGCGATGATCTGGCGGGTGGATTTGTTGTCGCTTTCGGCCGGTTCGGCCGTGATCCCGGTCGAGTGCTTGAAGTAGTCCAGCAGGCTGCCGTCGAAGCAGTCGAATACGAAGAACCGGTCCTTGTAGGGGGCCTGGCTGCCACCTCGCCGAGTGCCCCGGCCGAGCATCTGCTCGAAGAGGATGCGTGACCTGACCGGGCGCAGGAAGACCAGGTACTCCAAGTCCGGGATGTCCACACCGGTGGTCAGCAGATCGACCGTCACCGCGATCTGCGGCTTCGGCCGGTTACGGAACTCGCGGATCCGCTGGAGAGGGCGGTCGACCCGCCCGGTGATCTTGGTTGCGAAGTCTTCGCCGCGGTCGAAGATCTCCCGTGCCAGGTCGACGAGTTGGTCGGCATGCGACATGTGCGGGAGGTCATTGGAGGCGAAGATCAGCGTTTTGGGAAACCGGCCGTGGGTGGCCTCGAACTCCTCGGCATGGCGCTTGAGTTCATGGAGGATCTTGCGGTTGGAGTCGGGGGCCGTGACCTTGTGCTCCACCTCGGCGGCGTCAAAGGTCCGTTCGTCCTCGAGGAGATCGAGCTGCCTGGTGCCCGTCTCGAGGTCGATCCGGTCGATCTGCTCGCCTTCTCGGAGAAAGACACCATTGATGCGGATGTCGGAGCGTATCTTGACGACGTCGTAGTCGACGAGATACCCCTCGCGCACGGCGCGCTCGTACTCGTAGCGGTAGGCCATGTTCTCGAAGTACGCCATGGTGTGTGCGGCTGGTGTGGCGGTCAGGCCGACCTTGATGGCATCGAAATGGTCAAGGGTCTCTCGCCAGACGGCGCGCTGCTTCGCCGAATATCCCCGGTGACACTCGTCAGCGACGATCAAGTCGAATGCGTGGATGGGAATGTCGAGCTGATCGACATCGGCGTCGATCTCCTCGTCGTCGATCGTGAGCGCGCGCTCACCGCCGAAGAGATTCATGGACATCCGCTGGATGGTGGTGACATAGACGAAGGCGTCACCCAGCCTGGGGTCGGTCAGCAGGGAGGCCGGCATGACGTTGGCGTTGAACGCCGTGTCGTCCCCGAGGTCCGCACGCTTGAAGGCCTGGGAGTAGACCGGATAGATCTTGTCGAACTTCAGCCCGGGCTCTGCCTCGAAGGAGGCGAATTCGCGCACGGCCTGAGCCGCGAGCGCTCGCCGGTCCACGAGGAAGAGGACTCGGCGGGCCACGCCGGACTTCATCAGGCGGTAGACCTCGTTGACGGTCATCAAGGTCTTGCCGGTGCCGGTGGCCATCGCGACGAGCATCTTGCGCTTGCCCTCGCCGATGGCCCGCTCAATGGCCTCATTGGCTTCCACCTGGTACCGGCGGAGCCGTTGATGGAAGGGCAGGGCGCCAAGCGCCGCCAGCTCCGCATCGGTGTCCCGGTCGAGGAACTCGGTGAGCGCCGCGGGGGTGTGAAAGGCGGAGACCTGCCGAGAACGGTTCTGCTGCCGGCGCACATCGTGGAAGTGGATCTGCTCACCATTGGTGGAGTACAGGAAAGGGACGCCGAACTCCCCGCGGATGAGCCGCCTTCCGGTGACCCCGCGCGAATAGCGTTCGGCCTGGAGCAGGACACCCTGGGGCCCCACCGTGACCCGCTTGGCCTCGACGACTCCGCGTATCTCGGCGCCGTCGGCCAGCGCATAGTCGGCGGGCCCGGCGGCCGTGGGCCACTCCTCGACGGCCGAAGCGGGCGGCGGGCTGTCCGTGAACGAGGACCGATACGGGGTGACGGTCCACCCCGCGGCCTCCAGTTTCGGGTCTATCCGACGCTTGCGGGTCGCCGCCTCGCGCTCCATTGCAGCCTCCTCCGATCGCGGCCCGGCGTCACCCGCTGCCACTGGGGTCAACCGGGTGTGTTGCGCATCGACTCTAGCGACGGTGACTGACAACCCACCCGGCGCGATCGAACAGATCGTCGCAGCTCAGGCGGTGCTGCACGGCAGTGCGAACTTTTTCGCCCATTCCCTTGCACTACGAACAAACCGGTAGGAAAATAGCCAATACACCAGACAACCGGTGAGAGCCGCACCGTCGGTGGAGACGTCCACCGAACCGAGTGACCCCCATCTCGGCAACTGGCTAGGCCCCCGGCAGAGCAGTACCGATCCAAAGCCGACAGCGACGACTGAGGCTGTAAAGACCGATACGAAGCACCGGGGGCTGTTCAGTGCTCACACAGAGTGCTCACGCGCCGGATCCGGACCCAAAGAAATTAGCTTGCGCCGCTGCGCATAATGATCCGGACTTTGGCAAGCGCAAGAATCCGGCCATCGGCCGCACGGGGGGAAACATGCCGCACGACCACGCCATCCTGCTCGAAAAGGTCAGCAGATCCTATGGAGCAGGCTCATCGGCCACGGTCCGGGCCCTGGACGACGTCTCCCTGGCCTTTGCCCGCACCACCTTCACCGCGATCATGGGCCCGTCCGGCTCCGGCAAGAGCACCCTGCTGCAGTGCGCGGCCGGACTCGACCGGCCGGACACCGGCCGGGTGTTTGTGGACGGCGTGGAACTCGGCCCGCTCGGCGAGAAGGCACTGACCGAATTGCGACGGGACCGGATCGGCTTTGTCTTCCAGTCCTTCAACCTCCTCGGCTCGCTCACCGCCGAGCAGAACGTCGGCCTGCCCCTCCGCCTCGCCGGCCGGCGCCCCGACCGGCGCGCGATACGTACCGCGCTCGCCCAAGTGGGCCTCGGCGAGCGGACCCGGCATCTGCCCTCGCAGATGTCCGGCGGCCAGCAGCAGCGGGTCGCCATCGCCCGCGCGCTGATCGCCCGCCCCCAGGTGCTGTTCGCGGACGAGCCCACCGGCGCACTGGACAGCGGCAGCAGCCGGACCGTGCTCGGACTGCTGCGCGGCCTGGTCGACGAGCAGGGGCAGACCACGGTCATGGTCACCCACGACCCGGTGGCCGCCTCCTGCGCGGACCGGGTCGTCTTCCTCGCCGACGGACGGCTCAGGGACGAACTCCACCGGCCGACCGCCCAGCAGGTCGCCGAGCGCATGACCCGGCTGGAAGCCGACGCCGAACGTGCCGCGGCCCACCCGGGCGGTGCCCTCCGATGAAGAAGGCCCTCCTCCTGCTGCCCATCGCGGCGGCCACCCTGCGCAAGCGATGGCTCGGATTCGCGGGCTCCTTCGTCGCCCTCACCCTCGGCGTCGCCCTGATCGCCGCCACCGGACTGCTGGTCAGCACCACCGCCGACATCGACAACCCCGACCCCGCCGCCCCTTCGCTCAAAAAGCTGCTCACCTTCACGGCGGGCATGTCCGGCTTTGTCTCGGTCTTTGTGGTCGCCTCCACCTTCGCCTTCGCGGTCGCCGGGCGGCGCCGGGAGACCGCCCTGCTGCGCGCCGTCGGCGCGACTCCCCGGCAGGTACGGGTCCTGGTGCTCGGCGAGGCCCTGGTCGTCTCCGTGGCCGCCTCGGTCTGCGGCACGCTGCTGGGGCCCGCGCTCGCCCCGTTCTTCGCCGACTGGCTGGTGGAACGCGGCGTCGCCCCCGAGGGCTTCGCCGTCCACCCGACGGCCGGCCCGCTGCTCATCGCCGCCGGCATCGAGATCGGCGTCGCCGTCCTCGGCGCCTACGCCGCCGCCCGCCGGGCGGGGCGGGTGCGCCCCGTCGAGGCGCTGGGCGAAGCCGCCGTGGACCGCAGGGTGATGACCCTCGGCCGCTGGCTGTGGGCCGTGGCCGCACTCGCCCTCTTCGGCGCCGCCCTGTCCCTGTTCATCACCGTGCCCGGCCCCTTCCAGCGCGATCCGCAGTTCCGCGACCCGCAGAACCTGCCCAGCTGGGCCCTGGTCACCGACCTCCTCGCGATCACCGTGATCGCGCTCTTCGCCCCGCTGCTCATTCCCCCGCTGGTCCGGCTGCTCACCCTGCCGGTGCCCCTGCTGTCCGGCGCGGTCGGCCTGCTCGCCCGGCAGAACGCGCTCACCTCCGTGCGCCGTACGGTCTCCACCGCCACGCCCATGGTCCTGGTGATCGGCCTGACGGGCAGTGTCGTAGGCTCCACCGCCGCCTTCTCCGACGCACGGGCCCAGCAGACCCGGGCCGCCCTGCACGCCCAGTACGTCGTGGAGCCCACCGGCGGCAAGGACGGGCTCTCGCCCGAAGCGCTGCGCCGGCTGCGCGAGTCGCCCGGTGCCCGTACCGTCGCCGTGGCGCCCACCCTGCTCTCCGGCCTGGGGGACGGGCCCGAAGCCGGCGCCGGGACGGTCGCCGCGACCGCCGTCGATGGAGACCTCGGCGCCGCCTGGAAGCTGAAGACCGAGGCTGGTTCCCTCACCGACCTCAAGGGCGGCACGGTCGCCCTCTCCGCCGACCTGGCCAAGGCCCGCGGCTGGCACCTGGGCGACAAGCTGCCCGCCTCTCTCGCGGACGGCACCTCGGTCACCCTGCGGGTGGTCGCCCTGGTCCGGACCCCGCTCGCGCTCGCCGAGGTCCTGCTGCCGTATGGCACCGCACACCTCGGCGGGCAGGGGCCCGCCACGGCCTATGTCACCGGTGGGCCCGAGCCCGTCCTCCCCGCCACCGCCCGGGCCGAGGTCACCCCGGCCACGGACTGGGCCCGGGGCGATGACGGCCCCCAGGAGCGCTATCTGTGGATCGCGCTCGCGGCCATCCTCGGCCCGGCCCTGCTCTATGCGCTGATCGCCATCGTCAACACGATGATGATGTCCACCGGCGACCGGCTGCGGGACTTCGCCACCCTGCGGCTCACCGGCGGCAACGACCGCCAGGTGCTCGGCATGGTCGGCATCGAGGCCGTCCTGACCGCCATCGCCGCGACGGTGCTGGCGGTGCTGGTCACGGCGGGCACCCAGACCGCCACCTCCGCGCTGCTCGAGCACCGCATCGGGGGCGGGGTGCCCGTCGCCCTGCCCTGGCCGGTCATCGGCACGGCGGCGGTGGCCGGGCTCGCGCTCTCCCTGCTGGCCAGCGTGATTCCGGCGAAACTGGCGCTCCGGGCAAGGGCGTTGGACCTGGCGGGCGCACGACAATAGGGCTCAGTGGCGGGAGTGGTGCCAGACCGCGAACAGGCTGCCGGACACGGTCCCCACGGCGCTCAGCCCGGTCTCGCCGCACACGGCGAACACCGTCGCCGAGATCGCGACGATGGACAGCAGGGCGAGGAGGTTGAGCCACCGCCGATCGGGTCCGGTGGGCTTGCAGGGCGGGGGGTTGTCGTTCATCGCTGACTCCGGGGGGCGGTTGGTGTCCGTATGGGCACGCTAGCCGCCGGGCCCTCGGCCCAACCCCCCTTCCGGGCGCCGGGCTGTTGCCCAACGCGCAGGCAGCGGGCGGGAGCAGAAGGAAGGCGTTGCCCGCACCGCGGGCAACGCCCGGTCAGTACCGCGAACCCCGGCAGGGCATGGACACATCCACCGGGATCTCGACCTGCTTCCAGCGCGCCCGCTCCCCATGGCCGAGGGCCGAGCAGATCCGGCGCTTGACGGAATCGGCGTCGGTGCTCCAGCGGCGCAGCGCGCTGTCCTCGCCCGCGGAGTAGATCACCTGCGGGTCATCGGGGTCGAACACCGCACCCCACACGGTCCCGGTGCTGCCGCTGAGCACCGCATCGCTCTGCCAGCCGTCACCGGTGAACCTCCAGATGCGTACGGTGCCATCGCTCGAGGCGGTCAGCAGGGCCTTGTTGTCCGGCGAGAAGGCAACGGACTTCAAGGCCGCGCTGTGGCCCACGAGTACGCGGACCGGATGGCCGGTGCGAGGGTCCCAGAGGCGCAGGGTGTCATCGCGCCCTGCCGTGGCCATCAGGCGGCCGTCGCTGCTGAAGGCGATGGAGAACACCGAGTCGGTGTGCCCGGGGAACGTCCTTCGTACGTTGCCGCCGGGCACCTCGCGGAGGTGTGCGACGTTCAACTGCCCGCCCTCGGCCAGCTGTCCGGTGCTGGGGTCGAAGGCCACGGCTCGCACGGAGTCAGCCTGCCCGGCCACCAAATCCCTGGGGGTCGTACGGTCGTCGGGGTCCCACAGCAGTACCCGGCCGCGGTCGTCGCCGGTGGCGATGGAACGGCCGTCCGGGCTCCAGGCGAGGGCGGAGAGGGGCTCCCGGTCGGCGACGGGCAGCTGGTGCAGCGGCCGTTGGGTTCCGGAGGCGCTGTCCCAGGTGGTGACCGTCCTGCCCTTGTCGGCCGCGGCGAGCCTCGACCCGTCCGGGCTGAACGCCACGGCGGCGACCGCGTCATGGCCCATCCGCAGGGTCCGGCGGAGCGCCAGGGACCGGCGGTCCCACAGGGAAACGGTGCCGTCGGCGCCCCCGGTGGCCAGCAGAGTGCCGTGCGGCTGTACGGCGAGGGCCATCAGCTGGGTCGGATGGGCGGGTACGGCCGTGGTGCCGCTCTCGGTGGTGTCCCAGAGCCCCACCGTGTGGTCCTCGTTGATGGTGGCCAGACGAGTGCCGTCATGGCTGAAGGCCAGCCCCCTGATATTGCCCGCATGGCCCGCCAGGGTGGCCACCGGCGCTCCGGTGGCGCTGTCCCAGAGCCTGGCGTTGTTGTCCTGCCCGCCCGTCGCCACCAGACCGTTGGCGCCGCCGAAGGCCAGGGCGTACAAGGAGTCGGTGTGCCCGGCGAGTTGATGGCCGGCGCCGGTGCCGATGTTCCAGACCCGGCCGAGCGGGGGCTTGTCGTTGAAGGCCGCCGCACCCAGCGTGGAGCCGTCCTTGCTGAAGTCCACGGACCGGAAGCTCGCGCTCCGGTCACCGAAGCTGTGCTGCTCCTTGCCGCTCACGGGGTCGAGGAGCCGTACCGGCCGGCCCTCCTGTGCGACGGCGAGGGTCTGCCCGACCGGGCTGAAGGCCAGCGACCAGATGTCGGAGCCGCCATCGTGGGATTGCGGGATCAGCGTGCCCTGTTCCCGTCCGTGCGCGATGTCCCATACCCGTGCACAGCCCTGGTCGTCCCCGCTCGCCAGCAGCTTGTCGTCGCGGTCGAAGGCGAGCGACCACAGCTTGCCCGGGTGGCGGGGCGGCCGGGCGAGGAGCCGACGGCCATCCGCCGTGTACAGGCCCACATTGCCCTGGTCGTCACCGACGGCGAGATAGGAGCCGTGATGGCTGTAGGCCACCGCGTGGACGGCGCCGCCGCCCAGGGACGGCAGCGGCTTCAGCAGGCGACGGTCGGCGAGGGACCAGAGCGCGGCGCCCTTCCCGGTGCCCACCAGGAGCCGGTTGCCGTCGGGGCCGAGGGCCACCGCGTAGCCGGGGGCGTGCACATCGAGGCGGCCCACCATGCGGTGGCTCTGCGTACTGAGCAGGGCACTGAGGCTGTTGGGGGTGTGGGCACTGTCATGGGAGGCCACCGCCAGCCGGGCGGCGTCATCGGGCCAGACGGCCTGGGCGAGGGCCTGGGACTGTTCGGCCAGCCGCTCGGCGTCGAACACCGCTTGCCGGGAACGCTCGTTGAGCAGCCGCTGCCCGACGACGAGGGCCAGGACCAGCGAGAGGACCGCGAGCAGGGCGAGCGCCCGGCGCAGCCGACGGCGCCGCCGGGCGGTGGATTCCCTGCGCACGACCGAGGCCCGGACGTACTCCCGGTGCAGATCGGCCGCTTCGTCCGGCCGCTTCTCCAACAGGCCCTCGGCCAGTGAGAGTCTGGTGCCCACCAGGAGGAGGTCTTCCCGGTGCTCCTTGGCCTGGTGCCAGGCGTCGGCGGCCTGGGCGAGGTTCCGGAACTCCTTCTGGTCGTCCTGCTCGCTCCTGAGCCACTCGGCCAGCTCCGGCCAGGCGCCCAGCAGGGCCTCGTGGGTCACCTCCACGGTGCTCTCGGAATTCGCGGGGGAGCCGTCGCGCTGTCGCGGGATGGCGTCGCCGGGCGGCTTGGTCCTGTCCATGGTCAGCAGCCTGGCCTCGCAGAATGCGTCGAGGACGGTACGGGCCTGCGCTTCCGTTCCCGGGAGCTGGGGAAGGAGCCGCCGCCAGGTCACCCGCCGCCGGGTGCCGTCGCTGTCGGCGCCGAAGTGGACCAGGCGTACGAGCAGTTGGCGGGCGATGAGGCGATGGTGCTCGTCGGGCAGCCGGTGATACACCTCCTCCGCAGTGGTGCGCACCGCACCGGCCACGCCTCCGGTGGCCCGGTAGTCGGCGATGGTGATGTCCTTGGCCGTGTCCGCCGCCGCACTCTGCTCCTTCTCCCAGGCGGCGCGCAGCGCGTGGGAGAGCAGGGGCAGGGCGCCCGGCTGGTAGGCGGCTCCTTCCGCACCACCTCCCACGGCGCTCAGCTCGCTCAACAGGAGTTCGGTCAGCCCCGGACCGATGCGCCGCCCCGCCCGGCGGGCCGGTTCCTCGATCGCCTTGCGCAGCTCCGCCTCGTTCATGGGGCCGAGCGGGAAGTGTTTCCTCAGGCAGGACCTGAGTTCGGGGTACTCCAGGCAGTGCGGGTAGAAGTCGGCCCGGATGCCGATGACCACTTGTGCCGTGCTGTCGCAGAGGGTGTGGAGGAAGCGGCGTCTGACGTCCTCCGGGACGTCGGGCTGGAAGAGCTCCTCGAACTGATCGATCACCAGCAGGCACTTGGCAGGCTCCGGGCCTTGCCCGGTGACCGCCGCCATGGCCGCATCCAGCTCGTCCAGCGGCTTGCCCGTCGGGGTCATCAGGGCGGTCCGCCGGGGATCACAGCCGGGGACCGCTCCCTTGAGCACCTGGCCCAGCAGTCCCGCCCGCAGCAGCGAGGACTTCCCCGCGCCGGAGGGGGCGATCACCGCCAACGGGCCGCTGTCCGCGGCTCGTTCGAGCAACTGCTTGATGAGGTCCCGGGTGGTGCTGTCCCGGCCCAGGAACCAATCCGTCTGCGCCGGACGGAAGTGCTCCATGCCCGGATACGGGCACTGGGTGCGGTAGCGGGCGAACAGGCTTCCGTCGGCTTCGAGTACGTCGTCGAGGTGCTGGGCGATGTCCCGGCTGGCGAAGCCCTTCCGGTTCTCCATCCGGCTCACATGGCTGGTGCTGCAGGGAACCTTCCTGGCGAGGGTGCCGACCGTCCAGTTCCGGGCCTCGCGAAGCCGCCGCAGGGTCGCCGCGAAGTCGTCCGCGACCGGCTCGTCGCCGTAGGCGAGGCGTTGCCTGTCGTCCAGGCAACGCTTGCCGCCCTCGATCTCACCCTTGGACACCGTGCTCTCCTGCTACAACTCAGACAGCTCACTCCGGGTGGCGGCAAAGCTACCGATGGTGTCGCGATGTTGGCGACGGAGCGTGGGTGCACGTGCATGCGCTGCTGTGCGCCCCCTTCACCACGGGAATCGGCTACGGAATCGCTTGCGGGAATCGAGGAGAAAGACATGTCCCTTACAGCCCTCCGACGCTGTGCGGTCACAGCCTGCACAGCCGCTCTCGGCCTCGCGCTTCTCGCGGGCGGCCAACCGGCCGCCCAGGCGGTCCAGTCGGCACCGTCCGGGCCCGCCGCCCGGGCGCTCGATCCGGTCGACCGGGCCACGATCATCAGGCGGGCGCAGGAATGGGTGGACAAGCGGGTGCCATATGACGGCGAGGAGAACCACTTGTACAAGTGGGGCTCCCACCGCTACCTGCAGGACTGTTCCGGCTATGTGTCCTGGGCCTGGGGTCTGCCGGGAAGCTATGGCACGGCGGTCCTCAAGGAGAGGTTCTCCTCGGCGATCGGCAAGGACGATCTCCGGCCCGGCGACGTGCTGCTCCAACGCACCAAGGACCATGGCCACGTGGTGATCTTCGCCGGCTGGAAGGACGCCGCCACCGCGATTGTCTACCAGGAGTCGGTGCCCGGGTCGGTTGCCTCCAAGGACCCCTTGTCGTACGACTCCTTGCATGCCCAGGGGTTCGAACCCCGCCGATATGTAAGGGTGATCGACTGAGTCCGGGGACGCTTCCGGTTGTGGCTGCCTTGAACCATGACCCCATGGGAAGAACTGCACGCCTTCGTTGACCACGTGCCGGACGAGGAACTGCCCGCACTCGCGGAGGGCCTGCGAGTGTCCGGACGACGCCGACTTCATCGTGCTCGCCGAACCGAACACGCCTAACTAGCAGTTCTAAGGATACGAGCAGGTCAGGGCATCAGGAAGCCCCGGTCGGCACTTGGGGGGAATGCCGACGGGGCCGGTAGAGGGAGCGGTTACGCGCTCCGAACGGGTACCGGGTTGCCTGGGGAGTCGAGCCACACTCGTTCGCCGTCGCCGTCCACGGTCAAGCCGAACCGCTCGAACCCCGGCCGATTCTCCCTGTCCCACCAGTGATGAGCGGCCACCACCTCATCCCAGAGGTTCCGGGGGCCGGACTGGTAGACCTCGAACTCATCCTTCCCCGGCACGTAGTCAGCCGTCGCCCACGACGTGACGGCAGTGTCCCGCAGCCACAGCGTGTAAGAGCCGTCGTCATACGACTCCATCCACGGGAACGCGTCGGGCACCTGCACCCCGATCGCGAACATGACGTGCCAGTCGCCCACGTCGTCCGGGGACAGAGACATCATGGACTGCACACCGTCCGCTGGCCACTTCCGCCCGCCCAGGTACTCACGGACATGCCGACGCTGGACCCGCTGAGCACGCATCCGCATGAACGCCGACGACCCCACGAACGGACCAGATGCTGAGCCGTCCTCAGCGACCGTGAGACGCGCTACCGCCTCCCCGCCGTACGTCGGCCCCCACGGGGTCACGATCACCCCGTCCCGCTTCACCTGCTCCCGCCATGCCGGGGGTACGCTCCCGATGGAACAGGTGGCAATCAGCCGGTTGTACGAGGCCCGCTCCGGGTACCCCTGCGCCCCGTCACCGACACGCACCAGCGGACGGAGCCCCGCAAGGTTCAGGCGGGTACGCGCATCCTCCGCGCTGGACTCGTCCACCTCGATGCTGACGACGTTCTCCGCACCCAGCCGGTGAGACAGCAGAGCAGCGTTCCACCCGGTCCCGGTGCCGACCTCCAAAACGGTCTGCCCGTCCTCCACACTGAGTGCGTCGAGCATCGAAAACACCATTGTGGGCATGGAGTTGGAAGAGGTAGGGGATTTGCCCTTGCCAGTTCCGGTGTACGCCCCGTCATCCCATTGCGTCGTGATCGGCGCGTCCCGGTAGACGGCCTCCCACCACACGTCAGGTTCCTCGCTGCGGACCACGCGGTCACTCTGCCGGTTCATGCCAGCGCGACCGGGCCAGATCACATCCGGCATGAACGCGTGACGCGGTACCGCCTCGAACGCGGGGAGCCAGCCACTCGTCAGGGCTCCCTTCTCCATGAGCACGGAGGCGAGCCCCTGGGGGCCCGCCTCCTTCACGGTGCGCTCGGTCACTTGCCGTCCGCCGGGTCCTTGCCGTCGTTGGTGTTGCCACCCTCGTCCGACCCGCCGCCCCCGTGCTTGTTGCCCGAGTCGCTGTCGTCCTGCGGGTTGCCATCGGCCATGGTCAGCCACCACGCGTGCTTCTGCATGTCGTACCTCCGTTGTCGATGGTGCTTGGGTTACCCGACCCGGCCGACTCCGCTTCACGGGAATGAGGGGGCGTGCGGCCGGGCGGGGGTCCAGGTTGGCCGTCGATGGCCTCTGCGGACGAGTACCGGCGTCCTCACCGGGTTGCCCGTTCGAGCCGGGCGAGGCGGCCCGCCAGTACAGACCCCGCCGGGGGTGTGACGATCGTGGGGCAGACGGATGTCTCTACGAACAGCCGGTGCCCCTCCTTGTCGGCGTGCGCCTTCTGCTGCCTGTCGGCCTCTTCCTTGTCGTCCAGGATGCGGAATTCCCAGCGGCACAGTTCCCCGCGCCGGGGGTCACCTTCGCGTGTGATCACGTCGCGGCAGAAGGCGGCGTACTCAGCCGACGCGCTCGGGTCCGGGGCGGTCGTCCAGTCGGCGAACTTGAAGGTCTGTCGGCTCACGCGGTCACCGCCGGGGGCTTGATCGGGAGCCCGACCTTGCGTGGCTGGTGGGGGTGGTTGCGAATCTCCGTGTTGCAGTCAGACGCCGCTGAGAGGTTCGCGTACCCGTCCGGAGTACCGACCCCCGTACGGTACGCCCTGCGCCAGTCCGCGCAGCGTGCGCAGATCTGGCATCCCTCGACGGGGGCAGGCTCCAGGGTCATGCCTGACCCTCCCCGCCGTCGCCGGCGTCCGCCCCCGGCAGACGCTTGCCCCGACTCTCGGCGACCTTCAGCGCGTCACCCAGCGCCTCGGACAGGCGGGCCGCGAGATAGCGCAGCTCCACATCCGACAGGTTCGGGCCACCCATGGCCGCGCTGACATACTTCAACAGATCAGCACCTATGGCGAGTTGGGACGATTCGAGATCGTCGGCGAGTGCCGACAACCACCCTTCGCCGTCCGTCGCGAGGTAGCAGGGGCGGCCGTCATCGGTCGCCCATGGCAGCAGGCGCGCTATCCCCGCCGCATCGTCGGCAAGGTCTCGCCTGCGCTGATGATCAGCTTCCGTTCTGTGAACCATCTCGGGCCCCTGGTCTGTCGCCGTCGGGATACCGAGAGGCTATGGCCAGGGGAAAGCCCAATCCACGGACGTAGCGCGGCAGTTGGAAGCATGATCGCCCCTAACTACCGTGCTGCGCAGTAGCTGCCCGTAGTTAGCCCAACACGCCCAGGTGGTTGGCCATGGCGCGCATCTCAGCGGTGAGCCTGCGCTTACGCCGCTGGACGATCGCCCCCATCACATCCTGTGCCATGCGCTGATGCCGGAGCCACTGAGGGTTCGCGTAGTCCACGGCCGTCAGCCGGTCGAGCGCCTTGTCATGCTCCCCGACCTTGATGTACGCCGTCGCCACGGTGAGGCGGTGCCGGTTCCATTCCTTGTCGGTCTCAGCGATACGGGCCGCTTTCATCGCGTGATCCGAGAACCGGGCCTTCCCTGTGGATTCGTCGATCACACGGAAGGGGTCGCCGTCCTCGGAGATCAACTCATCCTCCAGCCCCTTCATTCCGGCAACGGCGATATCGAACCGTCCGAACCGGTGTTGGGTATGGGGATGCCTTCCCAGGGCGGCAGCGGCAGACTCCGCAATCCGGCGGGCTTCTGTTGCTTCGTGGGGGCGGTTGTTGCGGACGGAAGCGGCAGCCGCTTGCAGAGCCAGCCAACCCCACACGGCCAGCCTTTCCGGGGGTGCTTTCGAGATTCGCGGTTCCAGGTGGTCCGCTGTCTCGATAGCTGCGCGTTCGGCGTCATCGAATCGCCCTTGCCGCAGCAACAGCCACGACATGATGACCACGGCGTACCCGGCGGTGTTCATGTCCTGCACCGTTCGCGCGTCCTTCATCGCGCCGGACAGCGCGTGATAGGCAAGGTCATATTGCCGAACTTGCGTCAGATACCGACCGCCCAGCAAATACGCTTCCGCGCGCGCAGATAGTGCCTGCGTGTACTCCTCGCCATTATCGAAGTAGGCGACAGCCGAGTTCGCATCCCGGATGATCTCAGGCATCTTGCCCGCTACAGAACCGAAGTTGTCCGAGTCGTACGCCGCTGAGCCAGCGCGGATGACTTCCAGCAGCGCGGGAAGGTTGGGTTCCTCGTCGGGCCTTTCGCCGGGGCCGTCCATGATTCCCAGGGGCGGAGTGAGTGCGCTCCGCAATTCGGCCAGCCCCACACGGGTCGGGTCTTCGCCTCGGACTGGTTCCGGTGTGTCGGGCGCCATGAGTTCGGAGGTCTTCACATGCAATGCGCGAGCCAGAATGTGAAGGGTTTCGATGCGGACGTTTCCGCCCTGTTCCAGCTTGGCGACAGTGGAGGGCGCGAGGCCGGCGGCGTAGGCCAACTGTTCCTGAGTCAGGTCCCGTAGCCGCCGGTGCTTCCTGACGTTCTCCCCTAGAGCGCTCATGATCCCCGCCTAGTGCGTGTGGTGTCGTGCTCCGTCCGTCCAGCGTACGTCCGTCCAGCGTGCCCCGGTCGCGCCAACGTTCCCACCCCCTTCCTGGCGCCACCCTTCGCCCGCGATCACAGAAAGTGCCCAGATTTCGGCTGGCTGGACCCCAGAGAATTTGGATATTCAAGGGCATCAGGTCCAGCTTGTTCGACAGGGATATGACTAAACGTCATGGAAGGCCGACGACCCCTGATAGCCGGCCCAGCGAGGGGCGACCGTCGGGGGTCGGGTCAGAGCGAGTCCAGCACCCGGCGCACGCGGGGGAGTCGGACAGCCGCCCGCCGGTCCAGCTCGTCACGGCCGACCGAATCGTCCCCCGGGCTCGTACAACTCAGCTGCGAGCCGGGCTAGTTGCAACTCCTCGGCAGTCGGGCCGGTGTCCGGTGCTGCGCGCTGTTTACGCCTTGCCGCCCCGCCCCTCAGCGAGCCCGGTTCGTGGCTCGTGCGGATCAGCCGCCGCGGCACCGGGTCGGTGGTGGTCGGGTACGTGTTGGCGACCGCGTTCAGCGGGCCCGGGTGCCAGCCGTAGAGGTGCCGGGGAACAGGTGCCCATTCCTGGGCCGCGGGTACGGATCCAGCTGGGGGTTGGCAACTGCTCGTCGAGGAGCGCATATGAGGTCGTCTTAGCTCGATGGTGTGATGGCCGGCTTCCGGGCTTGCGGTGCCCTGGGTCATCCGGGTTAGCGTGGCGGCGCGATCTGGGACGCCGGGTGCGGTGTCGGCGTGCGGGGCCCCTGCTCCACCGGAGCGATGGTTCAGGGCCTCCCCGTCGCCTCTGGCCGTATCCATATGGCCAGGTCGCGTAGGGAACCGGCCTCCCGGGACCGGACCACGCACAGGATGCGTGTCGCCGCCTCGGGGTCGAGTACGCCGGGGAACCAGTGCGCCCAAGACCGTTCGGGGCGTGCGGCTGACCGGGCTCACTCCTGCTCAGTCCGTAGGAACGGTTCCCTTCCGCCGCGTATTGATTTACAGTGTAGAAGACAGTGTTGCCGTTCATTGGAGAAGGCTGTTGCTCTTCTGAGGTCTTGAAGACACCACGATGACGCCCCGCCTGCGCGGGTCGCTTTCGGCGGTGCCCCGGCCCCGATTTCCCGGCCGGTCGTGCCATACCGCCCCTCCCCGCCCGTAGCGCGGGTTCCGTGCGGTGTCTTCCTCCTTCCGCGTCGAGATCACGAACCCTCCCGGAGGACCTCTTCATGTCTATGCCAACCACGTCCGTCGTCTGCTCCGACCTCTCCTTCTCCTGGCCGGACGGCACCCCCGCGTTCACCGACTTCAACCTCGTCATCGGCCCCGGCCGGACCGGATTGATCGGTGTCAACGGCTCCGGGAAGTCCACGCTGCTGCGCCTGATCGCCGGGGACCTCACCCCCGGCAGCGGTTCGGTCAAGGTCAGCGGTGAATTCGGGTACGTCCCCCAGAACGTCGCCCTGGACACCGAGCTCAGCGTCGAGGAAGCACTCGGCATCGCCGCCGCCCGTGCGGCGCTGTGCGCCATCGAGGAGGGGGACGCCAGCGAGGAGAACTTCACCCTCGTCGGCGACGGCTGGGACGTCGATGAGCGCGCCCGCGCCACCCTCGACCGGCTCGGCCTGGACCACGTCACCCTGGACCGCCGCATCGGCGAGCTGTCCGGCGGCGAGTCCGTGCTGCTGTGCCTGGCCGCCGCGCTGCTGCGCCGGCCCCAGGTGCTGCTGCTGGACGAGCCGACGAACAACCTCGACCTCAACGCGCGCCGCAGGCTCTACGACGCCGTCGCCTCCTGGAAGGGCGCGATGGTCATCGTCAGCCACGACCGCGAGCTGCTTGAGGCCGTCGACCAGATCGCCGACCTGCGATCGGGCGAAGTCCACTGGTACGGCGGCAACTTCAGCGCCTACCAGGAAGCCCTGGCCGTGGAGCAGGAAGCGGCCGAGCGCATGGTGCGCGTCGCCGAGTCCGACCTGCGGCGGCAGAAGCGCGAGCTGGCGGACGCCCGGATCAAGCTCGACCGGCGCGTCCGCTACGGCAAGAAGATGTACGACACCAAACGCGAACCCAAGGTGGTGATGAACGAACGCAAGCGGCAGGCCCAGGTGGCCGCGGGCAAGCACCGGAACATGCACCTCGAGAAGCTCGAAGAGGCCAAGGAACGCCTCGGCGAGGCGGAAGAGGCGGTACGCGACGACAGCGAGATCCGCATCGACCTGCCCGAGACCACGGTCCCGGCGGGGCGCACGGTGCTGACGATCGCCGAGGTGGAGACGCTCTACGGAGGCCGCGCCCACTTCGAGGTCCGGGGCCCGGAGCGCATCGCCCTGGTCGGCCGCAACGGAGCGGGCAAGAGCACCTTGCTGCGCACCATCGCCGGGGAGCTGACCCCGGTGTCGGGCGAGGTCAAGACGGCCGTCCCGATGCGGTATCTGCCGCAGCGGCTCGACGTCCTCGATGAGGAGCTGACGGTCGCTCAGAACGTGGCCCGGTTCGCCCCCGCGGCGACGGACAACGCCATCCGCGCCCGGTTGGCGAGGTTCCTCTTCCGCGGCCGGCGTGCCGACCAGCAGGTTTCCACGCTCTCCGGCGGCGAGCGCTTCCGGGCGACGCTGGCGGCGCTGATGCTGGCCGAGCCCCCGCCGCAGCTGCTGCTGCTGGACGAGCCGACCAACAACCTGGACCTGGCCAGCGTCCGCCAGCTCTCCACCGCCCTGGAGTCCTACCAGGGTGCCCTGATCATCGCCAGCCACGACGTGGCGTTCCTGCGCGAACTGGGCATCACCCGCTGGCTCCAGCTGGACGGCGAGATCACGACCATTGATCCGCTGTAGCGGGAGCCGCGCTCCGGGACGGCCGACGGCTGGCCGTCCCGGAGCGTACGGGCGTCCCGCTCACGCGGTATCCGTCGAGCCGGCCGAGTCGCCGCGCAGAATAGCCCGCTTGGCCTCAACTGCTGCTGGGTCGACCGGGCCGTGCACGGCTTCCGCGTCTTCGATCAATTCGCGTAGCCGATCTCGTTCCAACTGGCGCTGGATGAGGGCGGGGCCTTCGCCGGGAGCTGGGGAGGTAGCCGCAGTACGGGCTTTGTCCGTGGTCAACGGATCACGCTTCCGCGGGAAGCCGCTTGCTGTCGGCACGGCGGGTGCGGATCGCGCTGCGCAGGTCGCCGACGAGGGCGGCGAAGTCCGCCGTGCGCGGCGAGTCGTCCGGCCGGTCCGTGGGGGCCGCGCCCCGGCAGGTGCGGCACAGGCCGCCGGGGAGCGCCTCCGGGCGGCCGGGGGCGGCGCAGCCCGTGCATTCCATGATGCGGAGCGGGGCAGTTGTGGCCTGTGGGGTACGGGCGGTGTCGGGCGGCAGCTTGTCGGTCAGCCGCTTGCGGGCGAAGGCGCCCGGGGAGTGGACGGGCGTGGGCAGTCCGGCGGTGAGCGCGTACGTCAGCTGCGCCTCCGTGACGCCGCGCGCCAGCCACTGGGCCGCGAGGGGTTCGAGGGCCCTGCACTCGGCCGCCGAGAGCGTCATCCGGTGGTCAGTACGGCCGAGGTCGGCGAGCACGGCGAAGGCCCGTTCGCGGGGTGCGCGGTGCTGCCGTACGGGCGCCTGCGGTACGGGCGTTGCCGCCTCGGCCGGTACGTCACCCGCGAGGTACGCGGCCCACCAGGCGCTGTCCCGGGCGGTGCGGCTGAAGTGGGTGCGGGTCACCCACTGGGTGCTGTCCGGGCCGGCGGGCTGACGGACCCGGCGGAGGTGGCCAGCAGTGGAGAGGTTGTTGAGCGCGGTGCGGACGGCCTGCTGACCGTAGTTGGGCAGCTCCTTGGCCAGGGTCTTGGCGTCCATGGCGGCGCCCTCGGGGAGCCGGTCGAGATGCGCGGCGATGGAGGCCTCGCGGGCGGGCAGGTGTGCGAAGTCGGTCCGCGTGCGCGGGGCTTGGTCCGGGGCGGCGATCTTGCCGTAACCCGGTCGGGCCATGGGGGGAGCGTAGGCGGGCACGTCGACGGTAGGGTTGGCGGTAGCCATGGGATCGGCCTCACTTCGATCTTGGTGGTCAGACCCCCGTTTGGTGCCTGCTATGCACCGCGGGGGTCGTTTCATTTCGTCCAGTGCTGCGCACGCTACACGGGCGTGGCGGGGCGTTGCGACTTGATCACGAAATGTCATCCATACGTGTGGGCGCGGGAGTTGGGAGGGTGGGTGGGTTGTCTCCGACAACCATTCCTTGGATAGAGGGCTCGAATCCCGGGTGCCGAAGCCCGAGGCTCAAGCCTCGGTTATGTGGGTGATGAAAGCGGCCCAGGTGGGGGTGGGGAAGGTGAGTTGGGGGGATTGGGGGGCGGGGCCGAGCTTCGAGTCTCGGACGCGGGTGGTGTGGGGGTGGGGGGCGAGTTCCAGGCAGTTGCTGGTGCCTGCGGTGCTGCTATGACTGGACTTCAGCCAGGCCTGTTCGCTGCTCACAGATCGTCTGCCACCTTTCTGATGAATTGCGAGGACTCCTCCTCGCTCAGTGCCTGCATGCGGGCATGGCCGAGACGATGGGTGAACGCGCTGACTGTCTCGGCATTGGAATGCAGCACTTGGGTGCCGTGCCCTTCTACGTAGCCATAGCGCTCATGCTCCGCGGTTTCCATCACCATGAGTGGCCCGTTGAGCAAGTAGTAGGTATCCCTTTCGACGGGGAGGACCTGAATGGACACATTGCGCAAGGCGCCGGCCTCGAGGAGCCGGTGCAGTTGACCTTTCATGACTGCTGACCCGCCGACTCTCGTGCGCAATGCGGCTTCGTAGACAATGTAGTTGAACACCGCGTATGGCTGGCGAGTCAACTTCTCTTGCCTCTTCAGTCGTTTTACAACGTACCCTTCGATCGTCTCGTCATCCATGGGCGGCCAGTGAGCATTCATCAACGCTCTCGCATATTCCTCGGTTTGGAGCAGTCCGGGGATGAAGAGGGCCTCGTAGGACAGCACGGCGATCGCCTCGGCCTCGATGTCCATGAACTCGCTGGCCTGTGAGGGGCCTCGGTCCGGGATCAGATACTCGTGGGCTCCCACCAAGAAGCCGCGCGCCCCGCACATCTGATCCGCTACTTGAAGCAGTTTGAGTGAGGGCTTCCTCCGTCCGATCTCCACCGATTTGATGGTCTCCGGTTCATAGTTGGCCTCTTTCGCCAGCTCTTCCCGGCTTACGCCCGCTTGTGTGCGCCACATCTTCATCTGGCTGCCGGCGTAGCGCCACGCAATGGGTGGCGGAGAGCTCTCTGCTGTCATGGGTCGCCCCCTCCTTGGTGCGCGCAAGGGACGCCCACCGCCCGTACGCGCCACGTTCCTTCCGAGGCTACGCGCTGCTGGGCAGGGTCGAACTGTGCGTAACCCAAATCCCCCGCTCCCGAGTGACGAGCCCCCGCCGATCGCCTGCATCACCTGCGTCGGGCTCAAGGTCGCTCAGGCCACGGCATGGCGCTTCAAGGACCTGGCCGGCACGCAGCAAGCGATCGAGCAGCTCGAGCAGCACCAGCGCGAGGTGCACGAGGGGCATGCCCCGTGACCGCGAACTGCCCGCACCCGGAGCACGGTTGGACTTTGTCCGACGGCATCAAGACCTGCGGCGGCTGCGGCCTGCAGCGCATTGTCGACTACCGCGCACTCGGCCCCGCCGTCGAGCCCCCGGACGGGGGGTTAGTCGATGTGCTCCGCGACCTCGATCGTGACGCCCGCGGCCTCCAGTTCAGCGGTGAACCGGGGCCAGTCCTCCCAGGTGTTGGCTATCCTGTCGCGAATGTCCGGCCGGGGGATGATCAGTACGGAAACCTGCTGCTCGGCCAGGGAAGTGGTGAAGGGAACCGTCGGTTGGCGGACTGACCAGATGTCGTATCCGGCTCACACATAGCCGCGGTCTTTCGCCCAGCGGCCGATCAGTTCGAGCTGAGCCGACCAGTCCTTCTCGGAATCGGTGTACAAGCCGGGGCCGGACATGCCCGGCGGTTCATCCACCTCGCGTGCGGCCCCGCAGGCACGGCCTGGTCAGTACAGGGCCTCGCCCATCGGGGAGTCGTCGCCGACGATATAGGCGCGGATCGATGCCAGGTACGCGTCACGGCCGACTCGGCCGTCGCCTTCGGCATCCAGCGCATCGAACGCGGCGGCGGCGTTCCCCGGCGGGTTGTTCAGCGCGGTGCGCAGGGTGGTGAACTCGGCTTTGTCCAGGGCTCCGTCGCCGTCCGCGTCGGCGAGGTCGAAGAGCGCGCCGAGCGCGAACCGGCAGACGTTGTCGAACTTGTCGGCGCCCACCCACGCGTTGTACTCGTCGAAGGTCAGCTTTCCGTCGTTGTTCGCGTCCATCGCAGCCCAGGCTTTGCTGCCTTCCGTGCGGGCGGTGACGACGAGTGGGTCGTCCTCCGTGCGCCCGGTGGCCAGGACGGTACGGTCGATGCGGGAGAGGTAGTCGTGCCGCGTGATGACCTGGTCCCCGTCGGCGTCCATCATGGCGAACACACGCACTCTCGCGGCGGTGGCGGCTGTGGTGGTCGTACGGCTCACTCGGGTGTCCTCCTGCTCGGTTCATGCTGCTGCTCGACGAGGCTCGTCCGGCGCTTCCTACCCGGCGCGTTCCGGATGTCATGCGGCCCGCCGGGAGGACAGGCGTGGGCGACAGCGCGCCGAGGCGGGTGTGCGCCGACCGTGACTTCGAGGCGCCTGAGCCGGCGGACGCACGGGTGGGTAGCCAAGCGTCCGTCAAGACAGTGGACTTACTGGAGGGGAATGTGTTGAGCAGGCGCGGTACGACGGTGACGCTGGGGTCCCTGGCGCTGGTGGTCTCGTCGATGGTGTGGGCACCGGCCGGTCAGGCGGGGACAGCCGGGGACGGGCCTGTCACCTGCACGGGCACCGCCCACGGCAGCTATGACCCGCCGCTCACCCTCCTGCCCCAGGAGACCCGCATTCACGCGAACGTGCGCTACACCTGCACCACCGGCCCCGGCCGCACCGTCCCGGCCACCGGCTCCTTCGATGCCGTCGCGTCGTCGGCGCCCTGCGTCTCGCTGTCCGGGGCGGGCGGCAGGGAAACCGTCCGCTACGCCGACGGCCACCGGTCGGTGATCGTCATCGATGGTGGCACCACCGACCGCGCGGCGGGATTCCTGACCGTCCTGCAGTCGGGCAGGGTCGTGGAGGGGCGCGGCGAAGGCCACTTCGTACGCCGGACCGTGACCTCGCTGCCCCGGCAACTGCCCACGGACTGCCTCACCTCCGGCCTCCAGGGCACCCAAAGCGCGGTTCAGCTGGAGATCCTGCCGTAGTCTCGATCTCCATGAGCACCCTGCGGACGATCCATGATGTGCCCGTTCTGATGTGCGCCCCGGAGGGCGAGACCATCGGCACCGTACGTGATGCCCTGGACCTCATCGGCGATGCGGGCTACCAGGGCGCCCAGTGGGTCGTGATCCCCGCCGGGCGGTTCGACGAGGCGTTCTTCCAGCTGAGCAGCCGCATCGCCGGTGAGATCATCCAGAAGTTCGTCCAGTACCGGATGGGGATCGTCGTCCTCGGCGACATCTCCCGTCACACGGCGGCCAGTTCGGCGCTGCGGGACTTCGTCCGTGAGTGCAACCGCGGGCGGCAGACCTGGTTCCTCGCCGATGCCGAGGAGCTGGGGGAGCGGCTGAAGCCCTCCTGAGGGCGCTCCGACGAATCCGACCCTTGACGGCTAACGCCGTTAGCCTCATACTCGATCCATCGGGCTAACGCCGTTAGCCGCGCTCGGTTCGCTTGGGGAGGTCCCTCATGAGCACCGCCACCGCTACCGGTTCGCACCGCGCCCTCGGCGCCGTCCGCCGTGCCGCCTGGCTCGCGAACGCGCTGTTCTGGTCCGCCTTCGCCGTCCTGGAGGGCGTCAACCACGGCTGGCCCGCCGCTCTGTTCGCCCTCGCCTTCTTCATCGCGCCCGACCTGACGTTTCTGGTCGCGGCGGGCGACGCCCGGCACATGGCCAAGGGGCAGCTGCCGCCCCGCGCGGTCCCGTACTACAACACCGCGCACCGCGCCCTGGTTCCGCTCGCGTTGCTTGTGCTCTACACCGTCGCCCCGTTCGCCTGGGCCCCCGCGTTCGCGGCCCTGTGCGGCTGGCTGGCCCACATATCGTACGACCGTGCCTTCGGCTACGGGCTCCGCACCAAGGAAGGCTTCCAGCGTGCCTGACCCCACCCGTGCCCAGCAGATCACCGATGCCGCCCGCGAGTTGCTCGAACGCGAGGGCCCGCAGGCGCTGACCATGCGCCGGATCGCCGAGGCCGTCGGCATCAAGGCGCCCTCCCTCTACAAGCACTTCCCCGACAAGTCCTCGGTCGAGACCGCGCTGGTCGCCGAGTTCCTCCGCGAGACCGCCGAGGTCCTCGAGGCCGCGGAGGCCCGGTCGCCGGGCTCCTTCGAGGAATTGGCGGTCGCCTACCGCGGCTATGCGCTGGCCCACCCCCATCTGTACCGGCTCACCACCGACCGGCCGATCGACCGGGCCGCGCTGCCCGCGGGCCTGGAAGACCGGGCCGCCACCCCGCTGTTCCGCGTCGTCGGCGGTGACGAGGACCGGGCCCGCGCCGCATGGGCGTTCGCGCACGGGATGGTGGTCCTGGAGCTGAACGGCCGCTTTCCCGAAACCGCCGACCTGATGGCGGCCTGGGCGACGGGGGCCACGGCCTTTCTGGCGCCGTGAGCGCCGTGAGCCGGGTGCGGTCAGCGGGCGTCAGCGGGCGTCGGCGTAGACGGTGGAGGCGAATTCGGCGATCTGCTCGTCGCTGAGGTTCTTGGCGAGGTTGGCCTCGGAGATCATCCCCACCAGCCGGTGGTCGCCCGCCACATCGATCACCGGCAGCCGCTTGACCTGTTCGCGCTCCATGAGCCGCAGGGCCTCGGTTGCGGGGGAGTCGGCGTCGATCCAGTGCAGTGGCCCGATGAGGGTGCCGGCCTGGACGGTCGCCGGGTCCAGCTCTTCGGCGACGCAGCGCACGATGATGTCGCGGTCGGTGATCATGCCCTTGAGGCGGTTGTCGTCACCGCAGATGGGCAGGCAGCCGACCTCGAGGTCGCGCATCATCTTCGCCGCGTCCAGCAGTGATTGGTGTTCGCCGACGCACTTCACGCCCTGGGACATGATGTCGCGGGCCTTGAGCTGCTGGTTCCTTGCCATGTGGGGTTCCTCCCGCCTGTGGGTGCGGCTGTTCTTTCCATCGCACCACGGATGGGGTGGGGGCGCCGCTCGGGGAGTTGTGGATCAGCTGTGGCAGGGCGGGTCGTAGGGCGTGTCCGGTACGTAGGTGCGCCACTCGTCCTTGGTGATCACGTCGCCGACGCTGTCGCACTCGAAGGCCGCCTCGACATCCGGGCTGGTGACCCAGACGTCCACGGTCTCACCGATGGCGGCCAGCAAGGGCAGCCGGCCCTGGGCGCTGTAGGACAGGGATCCGGTCCCGAAGACGCTCCTGCCGTAGGCGAAGGAGGCCCGGTGGGCGGGCCTTCGCGGATTGCCGACGTCCCACAGTTCGATGTGGCTGTTGACGCTGCCGAAGTGGCTGGAAATCTGTCCATTGCTCTGCCAGGCCAGGGTCCGGCCGTCCGGGCTGAAGGCGATGCCCTGGCCCGAGCCGATCGTCCGCATGGTCACCCGGGCATCGGGTGTGTCGTCGATGCGATCGCCCTTGACGGGCCAGAGACGGGTGGTGTCGACATTGTCGGTGACGGCGAGCCACCGGCCGTCGGGGCGGAACGCGGGGTAGGAGATTCCCGCGCCCGGGCTGAGGCGGAGTGTCTGCTGAGGCCCCGGGTGCCGTGGGTCCGACATGTCCCAGGCGAGCAGGGTGTTGTCGGTGGTGGCGGTCAGCAGGTGGCCCTGGGGTGCGAAGGCCACGTTGTAGACATTGCCCTTCAGCGGGGAGCCCAAGGGCCTTGGGCGGGACGGGGTGCTGACGTCGAACAGCCGGACCGCGGGCGGTGCCGTTCGGCCGGGGACGAAGTCGGAGCTGTCGGCCACGGCCAGTACCCGGCCGTCCGGGCTGAAGGACAGGCTCTCCACGCCGTTGGCGATGTCGGTGATGGTCGCGATCGCCGGAGCGCCGTCCCGCCCGGTGTCCCGCAGCCGCACCACGCGCCGGCCGCCCTCGTCGTTCTGGTCCTTGCCGCCCTCCTTCTCGCTGAGCGCCAGGATCCGGCCCCCGGGGCCGAAGGCGAGCGCTTCCGAGGTGATGGTGCCACTGCCGGGCAGCATGGCCAGCAGGCGGTGCGGGAGGGATCCGGTCAGGTCCCAGAGGACGCCGTTCCCGGCTCCCTGCACGGCGAACAGGCGCCGGGGCCCGCCGCTGAAGGCGGCGGTGCTGTGGAAGCCGCTGGGGGCGGGGCCGAAGCTGGACGCGGCGCCCAGCCTGCCCTGGTTCTCCGCATACCGGATGTAGACCCCGTCCGGGGTGGCCGTCAGCAGCCGGTGGCCCCGGGGTGCGAACAGGGTCGGACCCATGGGGGTCGTCGCCGACCCGGAGGCGCCGGCCAGCACCTGGGCCGGGCTCAGGCGTCCCCCCGGGCGGAGGCTCCACAGAATCGTGTCGCGGCCACAACCGGCGGCCAGGCCCTTCCCGTCCGGGCTGAAGGAGACCGAGATCAGTTCACTGGGGCAGCTGTCCACCGCGGGCTTCTCCTCCCCGCCGATGGCCTGTGGGCGGGTGTGGTCGTGTACGTCCCACAGCCGGATGCCGCCCTCCGTCCGCTTCCCCGGCCCGGCGAGCAGCTTGCCGTCCGGGCTGAACGCCAGCCGGTGCACGGGCCGGTGGGCCTTGGCCAGGTCGGTGCCGGTCTTCTCCCCGGCGAAGGTGGACAGCGGGGAGGTACGGGCCGCGTCACGCGGGTCCCACAGGCCCACCGTGCCATCCTCGCCCACGGCGGCCAGCACCTCGCCGGAGTGCGTGAACACCAGCGAATCAATGGCCCCCTTGACACCGGTGAGGGTCCGCAGCGGGCGCGGCGCCCCGGGGCGCGAGACGTCCCACAGCCGGATGCCGCCCGAGGACCCGCCGAGGGCGAGCGTCCGGCCGTCGGGGCCGAAGGCCAGCGAGGTGATTCCGGACCCCTCTCCGGGCGGGAGCCGGATGCCCTGGGGAGTACGGGGGTTGCCCACCTGCCACAGTTTCAGCCGGGCCCCGCCGCCCTCGGCATCGGTGACGGCCAGCAGCCGCCCGTCCGGACTCAGGCCCACCGAGGCGGACTTGGTGACCGTGACCCGGCTCAGCAGCCCGCCGCCGCCGGTGTCCCACAGGGCCACATCGCCTCCGGTGGAGATGGCCAGGGTCGTCCCGGCGGCGTTCAGGGCGATGTCGGCGGCCGGGTCCTCCGCGTCGAAGACGCCCGGGGTCTCCGCCCCCGCGAACAGCTGCTCGGCGCCCGCCTTGTGGTCCAACCGGTAGGCGATCATGCTGAGTTGTTTGGCCAGGCCCGGCCTGCTGCCGCGCAGGCTCTCCGCCTCGGCCGCGACCAGCCTGGCCACCGCATGGTTGCGCTGGTCGGCCGCCTGCCGCTGGTAGACCCAGGCCACGCCGCCGCCGATGGCCGCCAGCAGGGCGAGGCAGCAGATACCGGCGATGAACGCCCGGCGGATCCTGGTGGTGCGGCGCTCCTGCCGCACCGACTGCGCCAGGAACTCGGCCGAGCGCGGATCCAGGCGGCGCGGGCCAACGCCCTCCGCCTGTTCCCGGGCATCGGCCAGGCGACTTCCCCGGTACAGCAGAGAGTTGTCCTGCTTCGCCGCCCACCAGGCCTGGGCATCGGCGGCGAGCTGCTGGCGGGCCCGCAGCCAGACCCGGTCCGCGTCGACCCACTCGCGCAGCTTCGGCCAGGAGCGCAGCAGGGCCTCATGGCTGATGCGCACCGTCTGCCGGTCCAGCACCACCAGCCGGGCGGCGGCCAGCCGGTGCAGCGCCCGCTCGGCCGCCGGTGGGTCGGGCAGGCCGTTCAGCAGGGTGGCCCGGTCGGCCGGGCGGGCGGTGTCCACCGTCTCGTCGTCGAGGCGCACCAGGCGCGGCAGCAGGTGCCGGACGGCCAACCGGCCGTCCTCGTCCAGCTGTTGGTAGGTGGCATCGGCGGTGTGGGCGATGGCGCCGTCGATGCCGCCGCTGCCGACATAACCCGCGATGGTCAGCCGCCCGCCCCTGCGCTCCCGCCAGGTGGCCCATAACGCATGGGAGAGCAGCGGCAGTACGCCGGTGCGCGAGTGCGCCGGATAGGCGGCCCCCACATCGCTCAGCAGCAGACCGACCAGGCCGTCCTCCAACTCCAGGCCCGCCAGGGCCGCGGGCTCCTCGATCGCGGCCCGGAGTTCCTCCTCCCGCATGGGGCCCGCGGAGACCTGGTGGTCCCGCAGCGCGGCCTCGAGTGCCGCCAGGCCCTGCGCCTGGCCGTAGAAGTCGGCCCGCAGGGCCAGCACCACCAGGCTTCCGGCCTTGGCCAGGGCCGTCAACGCCAGGCCGAACGCCTCCCGTTGGGCGGCTCCGCGGCACAGGGTGAACAGCTCCTCCAGCTGGTCGCAGACCAGCACCGCCCGTCCGGGGCCGCTCGTCTCCTCCGCCACCAGCTTCCCGGCCAGGGCGGCGGCGGACGCCGGATCCCGGCTCAGTGCCTCGCTCCCGGCCACGCCCTCCGGGTGCAGCCCGGCCGCCAGGGCGCGCATCGGATGCTCGCCGGGGGACAGGACGATCTGCGGCCACCCCGGCGAACCGGGCAGCTCTTCGGTGGCGCCCCGCTGCAGGGCCGCGAGCAGCCCGGCGCGCAGCAGCGAGGTCTTGCCCGCGCCCGAGGGGCCGACGACGATCACCGGGTGGCCGAGCGCCACCGCCCGGGCGCAGGCCGTCAGCAGCTCGGCGGTGAGCTGGTCCCGGCCGTGGAAGAGCCGGGCATCGTCCTCGGCAAAGGGTTCCAAGCCCCGGTACGGGCACGGGGTGTTGTCCGGTTCCGGGGGCGGCGGTGCGTCCTCGGCCGGGGCCGGTGCGGCGGAGTTGGCGGTGATGACCAGGTCGCCGGAGCGGTCACCGGCCTGCGCCCGGGGCGGCGGCGCGCCCCGGGCCCCGAGGGTGCGCAGCAGGTACTTGTAGATGTCGTCCAGGGTGAGCAGCCGGGGGCCCAGCGGATCCCCCCGGTCGAGCAGGGTGATCAGTTCGCCGGTGAAGGTGGTGTGCTGGGCGTTCTCGGGGGCCAGGGCGAGTTGTTCGGCGGAGGCGAGCAGGTAGATGCCGTTCCCCGGCGGCAGGTTGAGGGCCGGTCGCCGCTGTCTGGCGGCCAGCTCGGCCCGGCCGGAGAAGCAGCAGTCCAGGATGGCGATCACGGAGGAGGCCCGGCAGGCCGTCACCGCCTGCCGGAGGGCCGTCAACGGCAGGGCCTCGTACGCCTCCAGGCCGGGCGTGAGCCGGTCGGTGGCGCTCGCGGCGAGGTGGAGCTCATCCCCGGGGCCGATCAGGCCGTGGCCGATGAAGTAGACGAGCAGGGTGCTCTCGGCCCGCCCGGCCTCCTCGGCGATGGCGGTGGCCAGGTCCTGGGCGGTGGGCGGATCGATGAGCACCCGCAGCCGCTCGGGCGGCACGCCGCACCGCTCGGTCAGCCGGATCGCCAGCGCCTCGGCGGAGCGCCGCGCGGCGGGCACCGAGGTCAGGGTCGGGCCCTGATGGGTTGCGGTGGCGATGAGCAGCACCCGGGCGCCCGCGGCGGACAGCGCCAGTGCGGATGCGGCCGTCATGGCCGCAGCGCGTCAGTGTCCCGGCTCGCCTCCAGCGTCCGGGAGGTGTCGGCGGCCAGTTGGCGCAGGCCCTCTTCGGTCAGTGTCCGGACCCGGGTCGCGGACAGCTCCAGCGATGACCCGTCCGGCAGGGTCACCTTCACCACCACATCGCTGCGGCGGCTGCGGATCCAGGCCACCAGGGCGGTGACCAGCCCGGTGACCGCGCCACCGGAACCCAGTGCGACCGTGAGCCCGTCCAGCACCGGCCCCAGTGTGCCGGGCAGCGGTGGGCTCTCGTCCGCCGTCACCCTGCCGCGCAGCTCGTCCGCATCTCGCAGCCAGGCGAGCAGCGAACGGGTCTCATCGGCGCCGCCGGCCGAGTCCGGCACCTCCACCCGTATTTTCATTCGACCACCCCTGCCGACAGTACGTGTTCCCCTTCAAGTTCTGTTGACAGACTGGCATTTGGCGGCCACAGGGACAATGGGGATGGACCGCAAGTCACTCGTTCCGGTCGTCGTCGGCTTTCCGTCAGAAGCGCCCCATCGGACACCTCCTAAGGGCCGGGCACCGTGCCCGGTGGCACCACGGCGCCATGTGCCTTGTCGCCGTTGAGGCGGTCGGCGTAGCCCCCCTCGGTCCACACCAGCATCTTGAACTGCTCCGGCGCCAGCACGCCCCGCCAGGGTGTGTTGCCGGGGCAGAACACCGCATCGCAGGAGTAGCAGTAATGCGCCGGGTGCCAGAGGTGGTTGACCCGTGCCTCCCCGGCCGATACGGCGTTCCGGTTCTTTCGCTTGCCCCGGAAGTAGAAGAAGGACCCGACGGCCAGCAGCGCCAGCCAGCCCGCACCGCCGGCCACGTACAGCAGTTTGTGCTCATGCACCCCCAGGACGATGGCGCCGATCCCGAGGGCGATCAGGACCAGGCCCTCCAGGGCGTCCGCGACGTCGAACTCGTGGCCGTCCCCGTCCGGCGCCTTGGCCAGTCGGCCGGTCAGGTCCCTGCGCCGGGCCTCCTCGCCGTTCATGGCCTGCTGCACCGTATGTATTCCGAAGCCCCCACAGCTCGGGCACTGTGCTCTCTCGGTCACCATGCTGCCCAACGGTATCCAGCCACCCCGCACGCACCGTTGGGTCTCTCCGGCGTGCGGGTGCCGGGGGCTCGTGCCAGCGTGATGGGCGAAGAGCGTGTGAAGAGTGTGCTGTGCTGCGCCGCGCGCAAGGAGGATTCCCGTGACCGGCACCAAGAGCTGGAGCATCCACATCAGCATCACCGAGCATGACCACAGCGTCACCGCCGAGGCCAGGCTCAGTGGCAAGGATCCGGGGGCGATGGTCGGTGAGGGCACCGCCAAGTGTCATCCGGGCGATGAGAACATCCCGTCCATCGGCGATGAGCTGGCGGTCGCGCGGGCCCTGAACCGGCTTGCCGATCAGCTGTTGGACATCACCATCAAGGACATCGAGGCGCATACGCACCAGCCGGTGCGGGGGCTGCGCAGCAACTGAGCGCCGACGCGGAGCCCCCCGGCCGCGTGGTGGATGTACTCGTCAGCGACCGCCGGGCTTCTTGCCGTGGTTGGAGTTCTTCTTGCGCCGGGCCTTCTTCTTTCGAGCGCGCTTGGACATGCAACTCCCTGGTTCGGGCGAGTGGTTCGGAGGGTTCAAGCGGTCTTGCCGACCAGCTGGTCGGCGGCCTTGCACAGCCGGCGCACCGTGCGCTCCTCCATGGCCACGGGGGCGGCGGGGGAGAGGGCGGTGCGGTCGTAGTACGCGCCGGGGACGAGCTCGGTCGCCGGGTCGCAGAGGCGGACCACACGGGCCGCGCCCTCGACGGCGGAGTCGCCCGCGTGTGCGTACAGCGGCAGCAGGGCGGTGTCGCACACGCCGGGGTGCATGCTGACCGAGGTCCAGTCGGCGGTGGCCCGGGCGAAGATCGTCAGGGCCAGCTGGGACTGGGCGTAGGCGGCCACCCGGGAGTAGCGGCGGGCGCGGTTGAGGTCGTTCCAGGAGATGGAGGCGGTGCGGTGCATGGCGGAGGACACGTTGACCACTCGGCTGCCGGGCCGGGCGGACAGCGGTCCGCAGAGCTCCCGGGTGAGGAGATAGGCGGCCAGGAAGTTGACCTGGAGGGCGAGCTCATTGCCGTCGGCGGTGAGGGTGCGCCGCTCGGGGGCGGCCACCGCGGCGTTGTTGACCAGGACGTCGAGGACCGGGTGCCGGTCGGCCACCTGGGCGGCCATGGCGCGTACCTCGTCGAGCCGGGAGAAGTCCGCGACGGTGAGGTGCAGCAGCCGCTCGTCGGCACCGGCGGCGGTCAGGCGGGCGAGGGCGTCCCGGCCGGAGTCGGCATCCGGGGCGTGGACGATGACCGTGTTGCCCTGTTCGGCGAGCAATCGGGCGGTCTCCCAGCCGATGCCGGAGCTGGCGCCGGTGACCAGCACGGTCCGGGAGGAGGGCGAGGCGGCAGGAGACATGGTGATCCACTCCGGGGGGTGGGAAGGCGGCGGCGCTCCGCGGGTGCGGAGCCGCCGGGCGAATGGACAGGCGCCGGGCGGCTCGGGGAGCTCCGGTGACGGACAGCGGGGAGTGCGGAGGGGGTTACCGCACCGTGGAAGAACAGCGCGCAGGACTCGGCGACGCCGTATGAGGCGGCCGGTCGTCGTGGCGCAGAAGGCTGTTCACGCCAGCTATCCAAGGAGAGGGCGGGGCCGGGGGCAAGGGGGAGGGCGAGTCCCTGATGGTGCCCTAACGCGACTCACTCAAATGGGCCTATTTGGCCATGTATGTTCGAGGAAAAAAACGTTCGCTTTACATATCCCTGTCCACAATTCGGGTGAACTGTGCAGATGCACGTGTGGCGAGCTTGCCAGTGCGGGATTTATCTGTAGATACCGGCGCGCCACCAGGCCGTGCCCATGGGTATGGGGAGTGTTTCCATGACCACTTCGGAATCCGAACGGACCTGTCCCTTCCGTCACGATGAGGCCCTGGAACCAGACCCCTTCATGGCCCGGATGCGGACCGAGGCCCCCATCGCCAAGGTCCGCATGCCCTACGGCGAGGGCGACTGCTGGCTGGTGACCCGGTACGAGGACGTGCGTACGGTCACCCAGGACCGCCGGTTCAGCCGGGCCGCGCTGATCGGGCGGGACTTCCCGCGCATCACACCGGCCCCGATCGCCCAGTCCGAGGCGATCAACCTGATGGACCCGCCCGCCCTCAGCAGGCTGCGCCGCCTGGTCACCAAGGGCTTCAGCAATCACCAGGTCGAGGACCTCAAGCCCAAGACCCAGCAGGTGGTGAACGAGCTGCTGGACACCATGGTCGAGCACGGCCGGCCGGGCGATGTGGCCGAGCACCTGGCGGGGAAGCTGCCGCTGATGACCATCTGCGAGCTGCTCGAGGTGCCCCCGGCCGAGCGGGCCCAGCTGCGGCGGTGGGCGATGGCCATGATGAACATGGTGCCCGAGGGCCGGGAGAAGGCAGCCGAGGCCAAGGCCGGACTGCGGGAGTACTTCGCCGAGCTGACCGCCGAGAGACGGCGCAACCCGGGCAATGACCTGCTCTCCACCCTCGCCACGGCGCAGGTGGACGACGAGACGCTGGACGATCAGGAGCTCGCCGTCATGGGCATGCTCCTGCTGGTCACCGGACACGACACCAGCACCTATGAGATCTCCAACATCATCTACACGCTGCTCACCCATCCCCGGCAGCTGTCCCAACTGCGTGAGCGGCCCGAGCTGTTGCCCCAGGCAATCGAGGAACTGCTCCGCTACATCCCGTTCCGCCAGGGCGTCGGAATCCCCCGAGTCGCCCTGGAGGACGTCCGGTTCGACGGTGTCACCATCCGCAAGGGAGACACCGTCCATGTGTCCTACCTGTGCGCCAACCGCGACGAGAAGGCCTATGACCGGCCCGACGAGCTGGACTTCGAGCGCGAGGACCCCGCCCCGCACATGACCTTCGGGCATGGCTCGCACCACTGTCTGGGGGCCCACCTGGCCCGTATGGAGCTGCAGATCGCCATCGGCACGCTGCTCGACCGGTTCCCGCAACTGCGCCTGGCCGTACCGGCGGCAGAGGTCGAGTGGAACACCGTGTCGATCTGGCGCTATCCGCTCGCCCTGCCGGTCGCCTGGTGAAGGGGGCGACGTCATGGCAACTCTGTGCAGACCAGCCATCGCCGTCCCCGAGCACATCATCACCAGGGAGCAGACCCTGGAGCTCGCACGGACCCTGCATGCCAACCACCCCCAGCTCGAACTGGCACTCCGGCTGATCGGCAACACCGGTGTGCAGACCAGGCACTTGGTGCAGCCGATCGAGGACACGCTCCGGCATCCCGGCTTCACCGCGCGGAACAATCTCTATGAGGCGGAGGCCAAGGCCCGGGTGCCCGATGTGGTGCGCCGGGCCCTGGCGCATGCGGAGGTGACGGAGCGCGAGATCGACATGATCGTGTATGTCTCGTGCACCGGATTTATGATGCCGTCGATGACCGCATGGCTGATCAACACCATGGGGTTCCGGAACGAGACCCGGCAGCTTCCCATCGCCCAGCTCGGCTGTGCGGCGGGCGGTGCGGCGATCAACCGCGCGCATGATTTCTGCAGCGCCTATCCCCAGGCCAATGTGCTGATCGTCGCCTGTGAGTTCTGCTCCCTGCTCTACCAGCCGACCGATCTGGGGGTCGGCAATCTGCTGTCCAACGGGCTGTTCGGCGATGCGCTGGCGGCGGCCGTGGTGCGCGGTGAGGGCGGCAGCGGGGTGCGGCTGGAGCGCAATGGCTCGCACCTGGTGCCGGACACCGAGGCATGGATCTCCTATGGAGTGCGGGAGACGGGCTTCCACTTCATCCTGGACAAGCGGGTCCCCGGCACCATGGCGATGCTGGCCCCGGCCATGCGGGACATGGCCGAGCCCTTTGACTGGGACGTCTCCGAGCTGGACTTCTACATCGTGCACGCGGGCGGGCCGCGGATCCTGGACGACCTCTGCCGCTACCTCGACCTGCAGCAGGAGACGTTCCGTTACAGCCGGGCGACGCTCACCGAGCGGGGCAACATCGCGAGCGCGGTCATCTTCGACGCACTGGAACGGCTCTGGGCGGACGGCGGCGCGGGGCACGCGGCACGGGGGATCATCGCCGGATTCGGACCGGGCATCACCGCGGAGATCGCCCTGGGCACCTGGGTCCAGCGCGGGCGGGTGGACGGTGTGGACGGCCGTAAGCGCGCCCGCAAGAGGAGTGCTCGCGCGGGGGCCGGCGGGGACGGCGGGGAGAAGGCCGCGGTGTCCGCCGCGCGTGGGTGAGGGGGGAAGGAGGGGAGCGCAGGCCATCCGGTGATGACCTGCGCCTCCCCGGGCAGTGACGTTCCGGATGCTGAACGGAAAATCGATCTTCGGGAGGGCAGACGGCAGCATCCGGGCC
>NZ_JBDJPF010000059.1:0-48109 GCF_054957865.1 Streptomyces xingningensis | reverse complement strand
GGGCGTTGTGGACCCCTGCGCTGGGGGGGGGGGGGGGGGGCACCGGGGGGGCGCTGGGGGGGGGGGGGGGGGGGGGGGGCGGGGCGGGCGCGCCGCCCGCCGGCTGGCTGAGGTCCGCCGAAGCGCTTCCCGGCTGGCTGCCGGACGCCTCGGGCTGACCCACCGGGCGAGGTGGGGGGCCGGGGCCGCACGGCCTGCCGCGGGGGCGTAACCTTGCTGGCGCCATGCCCTACCAACCGCCTACCCACAGCGTCGAGCGTTCGCTTCGAGCGACGACCGGAGCCAAGGTCGTCGCCGGGGTCGACGAGGTCGGCCGGGGTGCCTGGGCCGGTCCGGTCACCGTGTGCGCGGCCGTCACCGGACTGCGCCGCCCCCCGGAGGGCCTCACCGACTCCAAGCTGCTGAGCCCCGGACGGCGCGAGGTCCTCGCCGGGCAGTTGGAGTCGTGGGTCACCGCTTACGCGCTCGGGCATTCCTCGCCCGAGGAGATCGACGAGCTGGGTATGACGGCGGCGCTGCGGCTGGCCGCGTCCCGTGCCCTGGACGGCCTGCCGGTGCGGCCCGACGCGGTCATCCTCGATGGCAAGCACGACTACCTCGGGGATCCGTGGCGGGTCCGTACGGTCATCAAGGGTGACCAGTCCTGTGTGGTCGTCGCGGCGGCGTCGGTGATCGCCAAGGTCCGGCGGGACGCGATGATGGCCCAACTGGGCGTGGATCACCTGGAGTTCGGATTCCATGACAATGCCGGCTACCCCTCGCCGGTGCACCGCTCGGCCCTGGAGCGGCTGGGTCCGACGCCGCATCACCGGCTGTCCTGGGCCTATCTGGACGGGCTGCCGCGGTGGCAGCATTTGAAGCGGGTCCGGGTCGTCCCCGGAAGCCCGGAAGGCCCTGAAAGCCGCGGAAAGAACGCCTTGGAGGCCCGCGGTCAGCTCGGCTTCGGCTTCTGACCGCTCCAAAGGGCCACCCGCCGATGCGACTCGCACCGGCGTTTGATAAACATCAACTCATGCCTCTCATCCCCGAGGAGCCTCAGATTCACGAGAGTGTCCCGGGTCCCCGCGCTGTTCCGGCCACCGGCCGCACCGCGCCGACCCCTCGCCCTGTTCCTGGTCCCGGCCCCCGCCCGGCCCCGATGCGGCCCGGTTCCCCCGGCCCGCGCCGTGGTGCGAGCCCGGCCCCCGTCACGTCGGCCACCCCGCAGATCCAGCTGATCCCCGCTCCCGCGCAGGGTGCCCTGGATGCTGCGGACGAGGCCGTCGACCTGCTGCTCGACACCGGCCGGGCGCCGGGTGAGATCTTGGTGCTCACCACCGGCGACCCACACCCGTGGGCGGCGCATGAACTCTCCTTCGGCGAGGCGTCGTACTGGGCGCAGCACGACGCCTCGGACGATGTCTTCTACGCTGCCGCGGCCGCGGATCGGGCCACCCGCCGCCCGGTCGTGGTGCTCGCGGTCAACGGTGGTGCGGACTCCGCGGTGGCCCATGCGCTTCCCGCGGCCCTCGCCCGCGCCGGTGTGCTGCTGATCGTCTGTGGTGACCCCCAGCGGGTCAACGCCCTTCTGTCCGCGGCCGTCTGACGGCCGCCCCGACGGCGGGCCGCTGCACCGAGGGCAGGGTCCGCCGGGGCGCCCGGGTCGTCACCGCGGCACGCGCGTCACCGGGCCGCCGGCCGGCGATGTGCTTCCGGCGCGGCGCCATCGGAGGGTGGTGCCGCAGGTGAGGGTGAGTGCGGCTGTCGTCCGCTCCGGCCCTCACCCAGGATGTGCCAGCCGGCCGTGGTCAGGGTGATGTACGCGCCGCAGCGCAACCCGTGCAGAATGCAGGCGTCACGCAGGCCCCACATCCAGGCGCCGTCCTCCACGGTCCAATAGGCCTCGCCCTTACGGCAGTAGAGAAGCACCGCGGTGCGGATGGGGGCACGCCGCCGCAGATCGTGCGGTATCACCCGGCGCAGCTGGGCGAGGAGTGCGTTGCGGCGCTCCCAGCCGTCGGCCGAGCCGTTGCCATGGGTGAACGAGGCGCTGGCCGCCAGCCGTTCGTCCGGGCCGAGCACGGCGATGACGGCCGTCGACGGTGTCGGCAGATGGCGGGCGTGCAGTCCCGTGACGACTTCCCGGGGGTTGCGCAGCAGCGGGATCCCGGCCGCGGCCCACTCGGTCGGCTCGAGCAGCCGGCCCAGGCGGGAAGCGGAGTCGGCGGACGGAGGTGGAGCCAAGCCGAAGGCCATGATTCTCCCTTCGTCTGCGTGCCCACGATCGGGGGACGGGGCATCAGGCACCGGGCATTGCGTGAGGACGGCCCCGGCGAGCCGTGAACGGACGGGAGCGGGGAGCCGGTTCAATTCTCGCGGCCCCGACTACTGTGCGGCAACGATCAATTGACGCCAGTGACCGGTATTGGGCGTTCCGCCGCCTAAGTTCCCGCCAGTTCGCGCCGTGCTACCGCCGGACTGCCGGGGTCACGTCTGCGTGGCCAGGACCAAGGGAAACACTCCCGTGGCTCCCGCTCGCCGCAGCAGCCTGGCCGCGACGGCGAGGGTCCAGCCCGTGTCGGTCAGGTCATCGACGAGCAGCACCGGGCCGGGTGCCGCCGACAGGGACTCGGCGAGTGGCGGTGGCACGGTCAGCGCATCGGCCAGTGCCTTGAGGCGTTGCGCGCTGTTGGCGCGCGACAGCGGGGCGTTCGCTTCCTCGCCCTGGTATTCGACCGTGCCGAGCAGCGGCATACGGCCCATACCGGCGATGTGTTCGCCGAGCGTGCGGATCAGTTGTGGCCGGGTGCGGGAGGCGATGGTGATGACGCCCATCGGGCGGGCGGGGGCCTCCTTGGTGCCGGATGCCCAACCGCCGGACCCCCGGGCCCAGTCGGCGAGCACGGTGACCACGGCGTCGGCCACATCGTCCGGAACAGGACCGTCCGGTGCCTGGGGGGCGAGGAGCGGCCGCAGCCGGTTGCCCCAGCCGATGTCCGAGAGCCGTCCGAGGGCCCGGCCGGGAGCTGCCTGCTCGTCCGCGGGGATGCGGCCCTTGAGGGCCACTCCGACCGCGGGCATCCCCGTCGGCCACATCCGCCGCGGTTCGAGCTCCACGCCCGGGCGGCCCAGTTCACCCTTGGACGCGGCGAGTGCCGCATCGGACACCTCGGCGGTGAACCGGGGCCCCGCGCAGTTGTCGCACCGCCCGCACGAGGTCGCCCGGTCGTCGTCCAACTGCCGTCGCAGAAACTCCATTCGGCACCGTGTCGTGGTGGCGTACTCCCGCATCGCCTGTTGCTCCGTCTCGCGCTGCCGGGCCACCCAGGCGTATCGCCGGGTGTCGTATGACCAGGGCTGCCCGGTGGCGGTCCAGCCCCCGCGCACGCGCCGCACCGCGCCGTCGACGTCAAGGACCTTGAGCATGATCTCCAGCCGGGAACGGCGCAGTTCCACCTGGGGCTCCAGGGCGGGCAGGGAGAGCGGCCGGTCGGCGGCCGCCAGCACGTCCAGCGTGCGGCGCACCTGCTCCTCCGGAGGAAAGGCCAGCGAGGCGAAGTACTTCCAGATCGCCTCGTCCTCACGGCCGGGCAGCAGCAGGACCTCGGCATGCCGCACACCGCGCCCGGCCCGGCCGACCTGCTGGTAGTAGGCGATCGGAGAGGAGGGCGAGCCCAGGTGGACCACGAAGCCGAGATCCGGTTTGTCGAAGCCCATGCCCAGGGCGGAGGTGGCCACCAGCGCCTTCACCCGGTTCGCGAGCAGGTCGTCCTCCGCCTGCTGCCGGTCGGCGTTCTCGGTCTTGCCGGTGTAGGAGGCGACCGTGTGCCCGCGGTTGCGCAGGAAGGCCGCCACCTCCTCGGCGGCGGCGACGGTCAGGGTGTAGATGATGCCGGAGCTCGGGAGCTCGTCGAGGTGGTCGGCGAGCCAGGCCAGGCGGTGGGCCGCGTCCGGGAGTTGCAGGACGCCCAGGCTCAGACTCTCCCGGTCGAGCGGCCCGCGCAGCACGAGTGCCTGCTCGGCTCCTTCCCCCGTGCCCAGCTGTTCGGCGACATCCGCGGTCACCCGGGCGTTGGCGGTGGCGGTCGTCGCCAGCACGGGCACGTCCGGGGGCAGGTCGGCCAGCATGGTGCGCAGCCGGCGGTAGTCGGGCCGGAAGTCGTGGCCCCAGTCGGAGATGCAGTGCGCCTCGTCGACGACCAGGAGTCCGGTGGCGGCCGCGAGCTTGGGCAGGACCTGGTCGCGGAAGTCGGGGTTGTTGAGCCGCTCGGGGCTCACCAGCAGTACGTCGACCTCGCCGGCGGCGACCTCCGCCTGGATGGTGTCCCACTCTTCGGGGTTGGAGGAGTTGATCGTGCGGGCGTGGATTCCCGCCCGCGCCGCCGCCTCCACCTGGTTGCGCATCAGCGCCAGGAGCGGGGAGACGATCACCGTCGGGCCGCTGCCGCGCTCGCGCAGCAGCGCCGTCGCAACGAAATACACGGCGGACTTGCCCCAGCCGGTGCGCTGCACCACCAGGGCCCGGCGGCGGTCGGCGACCAGGGCCGCGACGGCGCGCCATTGGTCCTCGCGCAGCTGTGCCGCGCCCGTGGGGTCGCCGACGAGACGGGCCAGGACGGTGTCGGCCGCGGTGCGGAGGGCTTCGTTGCTCATGCCCCCATGCAACACGAGGCCACTGACAATGCGCGAACCCATGGTGCCGGGGCGGCACTGTCCACAGGAGTAGTAGGACAATATGCGGGCAGTTATCCACAGGCCTGGCGAAGGGGGGCGAATTCGCGGGACTCTCCTGCCATGACCAGCCACGAGGAATCAGCCCGCCCACCCGTCTCGTCCCCCGCCTGGGATCCCCCGGCGGAAGGGCACGTCACACTCCGCAGCCCGGCCGAACTGGCCGACGCACTACCGTATTTGCTCGGTTTCCATCCCGACGACAGCGTGGTGCTGGTGGCATTGCACGGCGAGCGCGGCCGCTTTGGCGGCCGGCTCAGGACCGGCATCCCGGCAGCCCGGGAAGGCTGGCCCGAGATTTGCGACCAGCTCGCCGAAACGCTGGTCGCGGGCTGCGCCAAGCGCGGCACCCCGCCCGACGGCGTCGTCCTGTTCCTGTGCCAGGACCCCGCGGGAGAAGAGACCTCCCGCGCCGTGATGGAGCGGCTGCGCCCGCTCGCCCAGTGCCTCAGGGTCTCCTGCGGCGGGCTCGACGTCCCGGTGTTCGAGGCGCTGTGCATCTCCGGCGACCGCTTCTGGTCGTACTGCTGCTCGGACGCGCGCTGTTGCCCACCGGAGGGGGTGCCCCTGGCCCTGCCCGGCACGTCCGTCATGGCGGCGGCAGCCGCCTACGCGGGCATCCAGGTCGCGGGCTCGCTGCGGCAGCTGGAGGCCCGATACGCGCCCCTCACCGGCGGCCGGGCCGAGGAGCAGCGGCGGGCCCTCGACTCCGCCGCGGCCGAGCTCGTTCCCCGTATGCTCCGCGGTGCCGACTGCGAGACCGTGCGGCAGGAGACGCTCGACCTGGCACGACTGGTGCTGCGACGACTCCACGAGGTCCCACCCGTCACCGGGAGGCCGGAGGCCGACGCACGCGACGACGGCCTCGTCACCGTCGACGAAGCCGCTGCGATCATTCTCGGGCTGCAGGACCGCACCACGCGAGACCATGCCGCGGAGTGGATGGAGGGCCCGCAGGCGCCGACGGTCCTGCGCCTCTGGCGCGCCCTCGCCCGCCGCTGTGTCCCCCCGTACACCGAGCACGCGGCCGCGCCCCTGACTCTTGCGGGCTGGGTTGCCTGGTCGGTCGGCGGCCACCCGGAGGCCAGGGTCGCCCTCGGCCGTGCGCTGAGTGCCGACCCCGAGTATCTCTTCGCGCAACTCCTGCACCACGCATGCAATGAGGGCATGGACCCGGAACGCTTGCGGAGCTGTCTGAGGCAAGGGCAGGCCGACCGGGCGGCGGGGCGCACCGCCCCGGTGGAGATCCCCGCCGGTCCGCCGTCAACGGCCGGCCGGGGCGTCACGATCGCGCCCGGGACCGGCCGGGGCGGCGCGCCGGGAAGCACGGGCCCCGGAGCATCGAACGGGCCCGCCGGGAAGCCGCGCCCCCGGCGGCACTCCGGCCGACGCGGGGCCCGTGACCGGCGCTGACCGGGGTGCCTGCTCGCCCACCGTGACCTCCGCGGGTCCGGCTGCGTTCACCTGAGTGGCCCCATCGACTTCAACCGTGGTCCGTCGTCCCGGTCCTGACGCCCGCACGGAGTGCAGACACAGTGCATGACATCGCTCCCCATGCCCCTTCGGCCCTCCGCCCGTCCGCTTCCCAGCGCACCGGAACCGCCCGCTCCCTCGGGCCGCAGCCCGTGCACACTGCACTGATCTGCGTCGCACTGCCCGCCCTCGCGATCTCCGGTGAGCATGGCCAGCTCTCCGGGCACGGACTCGACGGCTTCTACCGCGGCGGGCGGCGGATGCTGGCGCGGTGCCGGGTGCAGGTCGCCGGTGCCGAGCCGGTTCCCGTGCAGGGGCGGCTGCTCCAGGCCGGCCGGGCGCGCTTCGTGGGCACGGTGCGGACCACCGCGGACGAGGGGCCGGATCCCGCCGTGACCGTCGAACGGCTGAGGGACGCCGAGGGCATCGAGCGGATCACCGTGCGCAGCTCGGCCACCCGTGAGCTGCGGCTGGCGGTGGAGGTGTCGCTGGCGACCGACCTCGCCGACCTGGGCGCGGTCGCGGCGGGCCGGGGCGGCCCCGAGATCCCCGCCGGGGTACACGCCTCGGGGCTGCGCTGGGTGGCGCCCGGGATGCACTCGGTGGTCACGGCCGACCCCCCGCCCGGCGACGTCCTGGCTTCCGCGGGACTGCTGCGCTGGGAGATACATCTGCCGCCCGGCGGCACCAGGAGCATCGAGCTCCGGGTCCGGCCCGAGCTGCCCGGCAGGCCACGTCCGCCGGAGAGCGCGACATCCCTTGGCCGGGCCGGTGCACCGTGGGGCGACGCCCAGGCGGACGGGGACGACTCGAGAGCCGCCGCGCTCCTGGGTACCAGTCTCGACGATCTTCGGGCCCTGCTCGTGCGCGACCAGGGCCGGTCGGCCGTCCACCTCGCCGCCGGCGTTCCCTGGCGCTGTGGCCGCCTCGCTCCCGCGGAGGCGCTGTGGGCGGCGCGCATGATGCTGCCGCTGGGCGTCCGGCTGGCCGCCGGGACGCTGCGTGCCCTGGCCCGTACCCAGTTGTCCGGGCCCGGCCCGGACAACGGCCGCATTCCGGGAGCGTTGCGCCATGTCGGCGCGTATCTGCCGCCCGGCTGCACGGGCGTCGAGGCGACCCTGCTGTTTCCCGCCGTCCTCGCCGAAGCCTGGCGGTGGGGGCTCCCCGGACCGGAGGTGGAGTCCCTGCTGCCCGCCGCCGAACGCTGTCTGGCGTGGCTGCGGACGGCGGCCGGGGACGGATACCTCGCGGACCCGGTGCCCGGCGGTCCGTACCGCTGTGAGGTACAGGCGCATGCCCACCGGGCCGCACTGCTCGGCGCGGACCTCCTGGAGGCGTTCCACCACCCCGGAGCGGAGAACTGGCGGGACTGGGCATATGGCCTGCGGCGTCGATTCCGCGAGGAGTTCTGGGCCGAGGACCGGGCCGGCGGGCGCCCGGTGACGGCCCGTACTCCCGAGGGCCGCCGGATACCGCATCTGGGAAGTGCCGCCGCATACCTGCTGGACACCGGTCTGCTCGGTGCCGGGACATACGCGGAGGGGCTGCTCGACAAGGTGCAGACCGAGCAACTGGCCCGGCTTCTCGGCAGTCCCGCCCTGGACTCCGGATGGGGCCTGCGCAGTCTCGGGGCGAAGGAACCGGGGCACAACCCGTTCGGGCACCGCAGCGGCGCGGTGCGGGTGCACGAGACGGCCGTCGCCGTGGCCGGGCTGGCGGCAGCCGGCTATGAGAAGGAGGCGGCTGCCCTGTTGCGCGGAACCCTCGACGCCGCCGAGGCCTTCGACTGGCGGCTGCCGGAGATGTACGCGGGCGAGCAGCGCAGCACCGGCAGCGCTCCACTGCTCCACCCCGCCGCCTGTCGGCCCGCCGCCGTCGCGGCGGCGGGTGCGGTTCAGCTGTTGACCACCCTCGCCGGTGTGCGGCCGGACGTGCCGGCCGGAAGCGTGACCGTTCGCCCGCTGCGCTCCGCCCCGCTCGGCGCCTTGCGATTCACGGGGCTGCGGGTCGCCGAGCAGCCGTTCGCCGTACGGATCAGCAGGCTTGGGCTGGGCATGGTCGAAGAGGCGGCGGACGGCCTGCAGCTGGGGGTGTGAGCACGATGCGTGTCAGGCCGTCCGGCCGGTCGCAGGTCACTGCGATCGGCCATGGTCAAGACCCTGTTTATCGTCAGGCAGACGACTATGATCGCGTCATGCCCTACGACCCGTCGGCCTTTCCGCCCTTCGCCGTCACCGTCGACCTGGTCGTCCTCACTGTGCGTCGGCACGCGCTGTGCGCGCTGGCCGTCCGCCGTGGCGAGCCCCCCTACCAGGGCCGATGGGCGCTCCCGGGCGGGTTCGTGCGGGCGGATGAGGACCTGGCGGCCGCGGCGGCCCGGGAGCTGGCCGAGGAGACCGGGCTGCACGCCCATGACCCGGCTTGTCCGGTGCTCACCAACGCCGCGCACCTGGAACAGCTCGCCACCTATGGCGACCCGAAGCGCGATCCGCGCATGCGCGTGGTCAGCGTGGCCCACCTCGCCCTCGCCCCCGACCTGCCGGCACCGCGCGCCGGCGGTGACGCACACAGCGTCCGCTGGGCGCCGGTGGACGACCTGCTCAACCAGGGGGCCGCGTATGAGCGGGAGGGCGAGCAGCCCGCCCCGCTCGCCTTCGATCACGCCCGCATCCTCGCCGATGGGGTGGAACGCGCCCGCTCCAAGATCGAGTACTCCTCCCTCGCCACCGCCTTCTGTCCCCGGGAATTCACCGTCGGCGAACTCCGCCGGGTGTACGAGGCGGTGTGGGGGGTCGCCTTGGACCCGCGCAATTTCCACCGCAAGGTCACCGGCACCCCGGGCTTCCTGGTCCCCACCGGCGGTACGACGACCCGCCAGGGCGGCCGTCCCGCGCAGCTCTTCCGGGCGGGCGGAGCCACCCTGCTCAACCCGCCCATGCTGCGCCCCGAAGCGTAGGGAACCGTTCCGACCTGCTCCCGTCTGCTCGCGGAGCAGGACACGCCCACCAAAAGCCTTCATTGCGTAGCAAATAGGACATAACGGGTTACGGTGCTGCGGTAGTTCCGCGTCTCAGCATGCCCGCCGACGCCCGCGCGCAGGGCCGTCGCACGTCCCGCGAGAGAAGTCATGATCCAGGCCATCGGACTGACCAGCGTCCCCCGCCGCAACCGGCCCCTCGCCGTCGACGACCTCACCTTCGAAGCCCGGCCCGGATGCGTCACCGTCCTGCTCGGTGAGCCCGGCGCGGGCAAGACCAGCGCCTTGCGCCTGATGCTGCGCCTCGACCCGGGGCGCGGCGTCGCTCTTTTCCGGGGCCGCGGCCTCGACCGGGTGCCTCATCCCACGCGCGAGATCGGCGTGCTCCTCGGCGACGTCCCCGGCCATCCGGCCCGTACCGCCCGCAGCCACCTGAGGATGCTCGGTGCGGCTGCCGGGGTTCCCTCGGCGCGCGTCGACGAGGTGCTCGACGTGGTGGGGCTCAGCGGCCTCGCCGACCAGCGCCTCGGTGGCTTCTCCCGGGGCATGGACCGCCGTCTCGGCCTTGCGGCGGCCCTCCTCGGCGACCCTCACACGCTCGTGCTCGACGAGCCCGCCCATGACCTCTCCCCCCGGGAGACCTCCTGGCTCCACGGGATGCTGCGGGGCTACGCGGCCCAGGGCGGCGCCGTCCTCGTCACCTCACGCGTACCCGGCGAGGCGGCACGCATCGCCGACCGGGTTGTCACCATCGACCACGGCCGTCTGGTCGCCGACCAGGACGCCGCCGACTTCGCCCGCTCGCGGATGCGGCCCCGGGTCACCGTCCAATCGCCGCATGCGAGCCGCCTCGCCCACCTCATCTCGACGGAAGCGGCCGTGAACGGGCCGACGCCGGACGGGCCGCCCGTCGAAGTGGTGCACGAAGACGGCACCCGACTCTCGGTCTACGGAAGCAGCTGCGCCGCCGTGGGGGAGACCGCGCATCGGCACGGCATCCTCGTGCACCGCCTGGCCGAAGAGAAGGAATATCTCGCCGCCGCCCCTCCTCTGCAACGCGCCGATGGCCGCCGCCCGTCCGCCGACGGCACCGGGACCGGCGCATCGGAAGGTCCGCGCTCCCGGGTCCAGCCTCCTCTGCCCCGGCCCAGCCCGGTATGGCCGCTCCGCTACGAGCTCTGCCGGGTCGTCGGGGTGCGCACCGCCTGGCTCGTGATGGCCGTTGCCCTCGCGGCCTCGCTGCTCGCCTCCGTGCTGCTCGCCCGCGCCGGTGCTCCGGTGCCCGGGATGCTCGCGGGCTGGCCCACCGTGCTGCCGCTGTCCCCGGCCGCCTTCGGCGCCGGGCTGTTCGGTGCGCTCGCCTTCGGGCACGAGTTCCGCTACCCCGCGCTGGTCCCGGACGGAGGCACCGTTCCGCGTCGCTTCGGTCTGCTCGGTGCCAAGCTCGTCGTCACGGGCGTCGCGGCCGTGCTCCTCGCGCTCTCCTCCATCACCCTCGACGCGGTCGTCGCATGGCTGCTCTTCGGCGGATCCGCCATCGCGCTCCCCGTCGGCTGGGGGGTCGCGCTCACCGGATGGGTCGGTCTCACCCTGGGGTGTGCCTGGGCCGGTCTGCTCGGTGCCGGACTCTTCCGATCCACCGCCCTGGGGCTGCTCGCGGTGCTGGCGGTGCCGACTCTCGTGGTGCCGCTCGTGGGCGGTCTCCTCGCCCGGCCCGCGGTGCGGTCCCTCGTCGGGCTGCCGGAACGACTGCGCTCCACCTCACTGGTCCGATGGCCGTCCGGACTGGATCAAGGCCTCGCGGTCGTGCTGCGGCTGATGTCCCAACCCGTCGGCTGGGCCCTGGCGTTGTCGCTCGCGGCGCTCCTCGGAGCCTATGTCCTCACGGTGCTCCGTGGCCGGCCGCGCTGAGGGCTGTGCTATTGCGCCGGTGGTGCATTCCCCGAGCGCACGGCCAACACAGGGTGACGATCAACGGCGGGAGGAGCCGGAGGAACGCTCGTCAAGATCCATGGAAATGACCTCAAGACGTGCTCCATGACCAAGCCCGAACTACAGCATGGTCGCTCTCCGTACTCACTCAACCTCAGAGCGTGCCGTTTTGTGTCCGTTTGGGCGTCAATTGTGAGGTAATGGGCGATCACCCTTTCGTGTGCTTTTCACCAAAGACCTCAAGGCGCTTCCACCCGTCGCCGACAAAGGAAGCGTGAGTACCCTTGCGCACACCATGATGACCGCGGCTCGCCCCGCCGACTCCGGCCTTACCGGCCCGGGCGAGCTTGACCGATACTCCTATGCGGACGCCCCCGGGGCGGACCGCGGTTCCCCGCTGGCCTGGGACGGCGAAGCGGAACTGGGCCGGGCCGGCCGCCGCGCTGCCGGAAGCCGCGGCCGGGGGCTGCACGGCCAGCTCGTCCAGCAGCTGGGCCAGATGATCGTCTCCGGCGACCTGGGCGCCGACCGCCCGCTCGTCCCCGAGGAGATCGGACAGCGCTTCGAAGTCTCCCGCACCGTCGTCCGCGAATCCCTGCGTGTCCTCGAGGCCAAGGGCCTCGTCAGTGCCCGGCCGAACGTCGGCACCCGCGTCCGTCCCGTCAGCGACTGGAACCTCCTCGACCCGGACATCATCGAATGGCGGGCCTTCGGGCCGCAGCGCGACGACCAGCGCCGTGAGCTGTGCGAGCTGCGCTGGATCATCGAGCCGCTGGCCGCCCGGCTCGCCGCGGGCCACGGGCGCGAGGAAGTCCAGCAGCGGCTCGCGGACATGGCCGAGATCATGGGCCACGCGTTGGCCCAGGGTGACTCGCTCACCTTCTCCCGGGCCGACGCGGAGTTCCACACCCTGCTGCTCCAGGTCGCGGGCAACCGCATGCTGGAACACCTCTCGGGCATCGTCTCCGCCGCTCTCCATGTCTCCGGTGCATCGGCCGGCGGCTGTGACCGTCCCACCGACGCGGGAGTCGGGCACCATCTGCGGATCGTCGACGCCGTGGGTGCGGGGGACGCCGCCGGGGCGGAGGCCGCGATGCGTCAACTCCTGGTATCCCACCCGGAGGTCGAGCGGGTGGTGCCCGCGCCGCGCGAGCACTGACCGCGGGAGTCGGGCTGGACGGACGGAACGGTACGCGCGGGGCTGCTCATCCGGCTCGCGCGTACGACCGTACGCGCGAGCCGGATGAGCAGCCCCGCGCGTACCGCGCGTGGTGGTCTGTCCAGTTGGATGGTCTTTCACTCCGGTATGTGGTGTGACTCGGGCCACGAGGATTGGGTGTAACGCTCCTTGAGGCAGCGCGATGACTAAAGAGGTGGTGGCCGCGGAGGGAATACAAGTCTCGTCAGAGGCGCTGTGTTGCACCGCGCCACCGCCCGCGCCGTCGGTTCATCCTTGCCGGCGGTCGTCGGCCCCAACCCGCCGCGGATGGGGCCGGAAGCCATTTCCATCGTTCCGAGAGGTTGTTCGTGTCGGCCAGCACATCCCGTACGCTCCCGCCGGAGATCGCCGAATCCGAGTCTCTGATGGCGCTCATCGAGCAGGGAAAGGCCGAGGGGCAGATCGCCGGCGACGACGTGCGTCGGGCCTTCGAGGCTGACCAGATTCCGCCAACCCAGTGGAAGAACGTTCTGCGCAGCCTCAACCAGGTCCTCGATGAGGAGGGTGTGACGCTGATGGTCAGTGCCGCAGAGGCGCCGAAGCGCACCCGCAAGAGCGTCGCAGCGAAGAGCCCGGCGAAGCGCACCGCCACCAAGGCCGTCTCCTCGAAGGCGGTCACGTCCCAGTCGGCTCAGTCCACGGCATCCGCCGACTCCGCCACGGTGGGCGACTACGGGGATGACACGGGCGAAGAGGCCGTGGCACCCGCCAAGAAGGCCGCCGCCAAGAAGACGGCCGCCAAGAAGACGGTGGCGAAAAAGGCCGCCGCCAAGAAGACGACGGCCAAGAAGACCACCGCCAAGAAGGACGCCGACGAGATCCTCGACGAGGATCTCGTCGAGGAGAGCCCCACCCCGGGCAAGGGCGACGACGAGGACGAGGCGGGCGAGAACAAGGGCTTCGTCCTGTCCGACGACGACGAGGACGACGCCCCCGCGCAGCAGGTCGCGGTGGCCGGTGCCACGGCCGACCCGGTCAAGGACTACCTCAAGCAGATCGGCAAGGTCCCGCTCCTCAACGCAGAGCAGGAGGTCGAGCTCGCCAAGCGCATCGAGGCCGGTTTGTTTGCCGAGGACAAGCTGGCGAATTCCGACAAGCTCGCCCCCAAGCTCAAGCGTGAGTTGGAGATCATCGCCGAGGACGGGCGCCGTGCCAAGAACCACCTTCTGGAGGCCAACCTCCGGCTCGTGGTCTCCCTGGCCAAGCGGTACACCGGCCGCGGCATGCTCTTCCTGGACCTGATCCAGGAGGGCAACCTCGGTCTGATCCGTGCCGTCGAGAAGTTCGACTACACCAAGGGCTACAAGTTCTCCACGTACGCGACCTGGTGGATCCGCCAGGCGATCACGCGTGCGATGGCCGACCAGGCTCGCACCATCCGCATCCCGGTGCACATGGTCGAGGTCATCAACAAGCTTGCGCGCGTTCAGCGCCAGATGCTTCAGGATCTGGGCCGCGAGCCCACCCCGGAGGAGCTGGCCAAGGAACTCGACATGACCCCGGAAAAGGTCATCGAGGTCCAGAAGTACGGGCGTGAGCCGATCTCCCTGCACACGCCGCTGGGTGAGGACGGCGACAGCGAGTTCGGTGACCTCATCGAGGACTCGGAGGCTGTCGTCCCGGCCGATGCGGTCAGCTTCACGCTCCTCCAGGAGCAGCTGCACTCCGTGCTGGACACGCTCAGCGAGCGTGAGGCGGGTGTGGTGTCCATGCGGTTCGGCCTCACCGACGGTCAGCCCAAGACCCTCGACGAGATCGGCAAGGTCTACGGGGTGACGCGTGAGCGCATCCGCCAGATCGAGTCGAAGACCATGTCCAAGCTGCGCCACCCGTCGCGCTCTCAGGTGCTGCGCGACTATCTCGACTAGATCGAACAGATCCCGAAAGCAGTGCTCCCGGCTGGGCCCGGTCTCTCCTCGGAGGGGCCGGGCCCAGCCGCTTCCGGATGCGGGGACCCCGATCCGGGGTGACGCTGGGTACGCAAGGAACTCCGCCTGGTCAGGAGATGATATGCGTGCCCTGAGCTGCCGTCTGGTCGGCGTGGTCGTGCTGCTGTTGACGCTCCCCGGTCCGGCTTCGGCTCAGGACCGGGTCGTCGTCGGGGGGCAGATCGTGAAGATCACTGATGCGCCCTGGGCGGTGGCTCTGGCGAGCCGTGAGCGGTTCGGTGGATCCAGGGACGGACAGTTCTGCGGCGGGGTCGTGGTGGGGCCCACCACCGTCGTCACCGCCGCTCACTGTGTGGGCCGTGATGTGCTGGGCGTTGACGCGAACGAGGCCAAGGACCTCAGGGTCATCATTGGGCGCGGTGATCTGCGGGGTGCGGGTGGGGCGGAGGTGGCACTGCGCGACGTCTGGGTCAACCCGAACTTCGATACGACCACCAATGCCGGAGATGTGGCCGTGCTCACCCTGGCGCAGCCCCTGGCGGAGGGTTATGCCCTTCCGCTGGCACAGCAGGGAGACGCGACCTATCAGTCCGGCACAGTCGCCGCCGTCTACGGGTGGGGCGATCTGACCGGGAACGGCGCCTATGCCCAGACGCTGCACGGTGCCCCGGTGCTGGTGCTGGGTGACGACCTGTGCGAGCAGGCGTACCCGGGAGGGCCGGAAGGCACATACAGCCGCGCGTCCATGCTCTGCGCCGGGTGGCCGCAGGGCCGGCTGGACGCCTGCCAGGGGGACAGCGGCGGGCCTCTGGTGGCGCGCGGGCGACTGATCGGGCTGGTGTCCTGGGGGAGCGGGTGCGGGCTGCCGGGGCGCCCCGGGGTCTACACGCGGATCTCGGCCGTGGCGCCCCTGGTCATGGAGCACCGTGCCGATGTCCTCAGGCCTCCTGCCGTCCTGGTTGCCCCGCCTGCCACTCCAGTCGCATCGCCCGGGGTGGCGCAGCCGAAGCCCGGGCCCTGATGTCCTCCGGTGCAAGGGCACGGGAGCGCACGAGAACGGGCGGCCTCCCGGTGAGGGTGGCCGCCCGCGGCTGTCCAGCCCTGGATGGCGGGACCTCGCTCGTCGTCGGGTGCGATGTGTCAGCGTTCCTTTGTGGACTCAGCGGTCCTCGTTGGACGCGGACGCCGGGACGGCCGTCAGCCGCTCCGTCTCGTCCTGTATCTCCGCGGCGATCTTCTTGAGTTCTGGCTCGAACTTGCGCCCATGGTGAGCGCAGAAGAGCAGTTCACCGCCGCTCAAGAGAACGACGCGCAGGTATGCCTGAGCGCCGCACCGGTCGCAGCGGTCAGCGGCCGTCAGCGGGCTCGCGGGGGTCAGAACAGTAGTCACGTCGCCTCTTCTCTAGCTCGACGAGCTGTCGTACCAGGGTCAACATCCAACCAGGCCGAAAACGTTCCCGCTCGTGGCTTTTCCTCGAAACTTCCTTCCGAGTGAGCCGGACCTTGACGTTTGGCGGCGAATGAGCCGTATTGCGTGGGTTTACGGTTTCACGTCGCTGGGGGCTTTTGTCCTCCGGCTGGCTTGCCGGGTTGTTCTTGAGGACGTGCCCGGAGCCTAAATGGTTCATGCCTCCAAGGGAACGTGATGTGCACGTCACCCCATCGAGTCATCGAACGTCTGATCGATGCTCTACTAGCATGGGCATCGCCGCGGGTGGCGGCGCAAAGGCTCTATCAGGCCTCGGTACCCTCTGAACGGCGACCGAGCCATCCATGTGCCCACCACCGGGCCAGAGAAAAATTCAGCGAGGAGCGAACCGCGTGACCGCCGATACGTCCGTGCCGTCCACCGCATTGCTGACCGGGGCAGACCGGGACGGATCCAACTACACCGCGCGGCACCTGCTCGTCCTCGAGGGACTGGAAGCCGTCCGCAAGCGCCCCGGCATGTACATCGGCTCGACCGACAGCCGTGGCCTGATGCACTGTCTCTGGGAGATCATCGACAACTCCGTCGACGAGGCCCTCGGCGGCTTCTGCGACCACATCGAGGTGATCCTCCACGACGACGGTTCGGTGGAGGTGCGCGACAACGGCCGGGGCATCCCGGTGGACGTCGAGCCCAAGACCGGGCTGTCGGGCGTCGAGGTCGTGATGACCAAGCTGCACGCGGGCGGCAAGTTCGGTGGCGGCTCGTACGCCGCCTCCGGCGGCCTGCACGGTGTCGGCGCCTCCGTTGTCAACGCACTGTCCGCCCGGCTGGACGTCGAGGTGGACCGCGGCAGCAGAACGCACTCGATCAGCTTCCGCCGGGGCGTCCCCGGCATCTTCACCGAGTCCGGCCCCGACGCCCCGTTCGATCCGGCCAACGGCCTTCTCAAGGGCAAGAAGGTCCCCAGGACCCGCACCGGCACCCGGGTGCGTTACTGGGCCGACCGCCAGATCTTCCTCAAGGACGCCAGGCTCTCGCTCGAGACGCTCTACGGGCGTGCCCGGCAGACCGCGTTCCTGGTTCCGGGGCTGACGATCGTCGTCCGGGACGAGCGCGGCCTGGGTGGCGAGGGGAAGACCGAGGAGACCTTCCGCTACGACGGCGGCATCAGCGAGTTCTGCGAGTACCTCGCGCAGGACAAGGCGGTCTGCGATGTGCTGCGGCTGAGCGGGCAGGGCACCTTCAAGGAGACCGTGCCGGTCCTGGACGACCGTGGCCATATGACCCCCACCGAGGTCACGCGGGAACTCGGCGTGGACATCGCCCTGCGCTGGGGCACCGGGTACGACACCTCGGTGAAGTCCTTCGTCAACATCATCGCCACCCCCAAGGGCGGCACACATGTGACCGGTTTCGAGCGCTCGATCACCAAGACGGTCAACGAGGTGCTGCGGGCGTCGAAGCTACTGAGGGTCGCCGAGGACGACGTCGTCAAGGACGACGCCATGGAGGGGCTCACCGCGGTGGTCACCGTGCGGCTGGCGGAGCCGCAGTTCGAGGGGCAGACCAAGGAGGTCCTGGGCACCTCGGCCGCCTCCCGGATCGTGGCCAATGTGGTCGCCAAGGAACTCAAGGCGTTCCTGACCTCCACCAAGCGCGACGCCAAGCAGCAGGCGCGAGCCGTGCTGGAGAAGATCGTCGCGGCGGCCCGTACGCGCATCGCCGCCCGGCAGCACAAGGAGGCCCAGCGGCGGAAGACGGCCCTGGAGTCCTCCTCGCTGCCGGCCAAGCTCGCCGACTGCCGCAGCGACGACGTCGACCGGAGCGAACTGTTCATCGTCGAGGGCGATTCGGCGCTCGGCACGGCCAAGTTGGCGCGGAACTCCGAGTTCCAGGCGCTGCTGCCGATCCGCGGCAAGATCCTCAATGTTCAGAAGTCGTCGGTCTCGGACATGCTCAAAAACGCCGAGTGCGGAGCGATCATCCAGGTGATAGGAGCGGGGTCGGGCCGGACCTTCGACATCGACGCCGCCCGGTACGGGAAGGTCATCTTCCTCGCCGACGCGGATGTGGACGGGGCACACATCCGCTGTCTGCTGCTCACGCTCTTCCAGCGCTATATGCGGCCGATGGTGGAGGAGGGCCGGGTCTTTTCGGCAGTGCCGCCCTTGCACCGCGTCGAGTTGACCCATCCCAAGAAGGGCCAGGACAAGTACGTCTACACATACTCCGACGGCGAGCTGCGGCAGACCTTGCTGGAACTCGAGCGCAAGGGCGTGCGGTACAAGGACTCCATCCAGCGCTACAAGGGTCTGGGTGAGATGGACGCCGACCAGCTCGCGGAGACCACGATGGACCCCCGCCACCGCACGCTGCGGCGGATCAACATCAGCGATCTGGAGGCCGCGGAGCGCGCCTTCGACCTGCTGATGGGCAATCAGGTTGCCCCTCGCAAGGAGTTCATCACCAACTCCGCGGCCACCTTGGACCGTTCGCGCATCGACGCATGATTCTCCACCTCCGGGTGGAGAGCGGATCTCCACCCGGAGCCCACCCCTGGTCCGATCCGGGCCGGGCGCCGTCTCCGTAACGTCGGATGTGTTGTTGATCCGCGCTCCACGGAGGCTCTGCCCATGTCCGGTGTGACCGAAGCGGTGTTGATCGTCGCGGTCCTGACGATCGTGTCGGCGCGACAGATGAAGCCGTACCCATCGGCCTCGGTCGCCAGGTGCTGGTGGCTGCTTCCGGCCGTCCTCGTCTTCGTGGCCCTGCGCGGGCCGGGGCTGATCGATTCCCGCCGTGGTGCGGCCTCCTCGGGGCTGCCGGCCTGCGGTGCAGTGGTCGGGTTCGCGACCGGGGTGGCCTGGGCGTGGACCACCCGAATAACCGGCGTCGTGCTCCGGCGGGTTCGGAGTCTGCGCCCGATGTACCGGGTCACTGCCGGTGGCTGAGACTGGCGCCTCGGCGGAGGGACGGTACGTGCCGATCGAGAACTGGACCGAATGGCCTGCCCGTGAGGCTCTGTGCCGGGCGAACGTGCCCCTGCGGCGACGGGTTGTGACCTGGGTGGTGCGGGTCGTCCTGGTCGGCGCGTTCCTCTGGGGGACGGTGAGCGAGGGCGTCTTCCATGGGTGGGGTTATGCCGGCTTTGCCGCCGGGTTCCTGGTCTGTGCCGTCGCCGTCCGGGGCTGCTACCACTCGACGCTGGCCCAGCGGTTGTTGCCGTCGGTGGGGCTGCTGGGGGTGCTCGTCATCGTCGGTGCGGGCGCGGCGTCCGTGGGTGCGCATGTCGCGGCGGGCGGGCTGTGGTGTGTGGCTGCGGCCATCGCGGTGCAGCGGCTGCCGCTCGGGTACGGCCTGGCCGTCGCGGCGGTCGCCATGGGCGCGTACTGGATCCTGATCGGCGGGCACCGGGCGCTTGCGACCGCGGGGACGGTCGCCGCGGTCATGCTGATCGGGTATTCGCTCAGGCTGGACGACGAAGCGAGGGGCGCCGGGTTCCGGCTGCTGGCGCAGGAGCGGGCGGCACGGCGCGCGGAGGCCGAGTCGGCGGCGCTGGCCGAGCGTGCCCGGATCGCCCGGGAGATCCATGATGTGCTCGCGCACAGCCTCTCGGCCCAGCTTGTCCATCTGGAGGCCGCCCGGCTGCTCATCGAGAGCGGGGCGGACCGGACACGGGTGCTGGAACGGGTGGCGGCCGCGCGGGGCATGGCACGCGAAGGGCTGGCCGAGACCCGGCAGGCACTGTCGGCGCTGCGGGGCGAGATGACTCAGCCGGAGGACTTCCTGCGGGAGGTCGCGGCCTCCGAAGGGGCGCGTCTCGAGGTGACGGGCGAGCCGCGCCGGCTGCCCGCGGAGGCCGGGCTGGCCGTGCGGAGGGTCGCGCAGGAGGGGCTGACCAATGTGCGCAAGCACGCTCCCGGGGCGTGGGTGGAGATGAGATTCGCCTATCTGGAGGGAGAGGTGGAGCTGTTGATCCGTGATGGCGGGGCACGGGTGGAAACCGGCGGTCTGGCGGCCTCCGGGGCCGGGTACGGTCTGCTCGGGATGCGGGAGCGTGCCGAGTTGCTGGGCGGCACGCTGGACGCCGGACCGGCCGGGGCTGAGCAGAAGGGTTTTGTGGTGCGTCTGAGGGTGCCCACGTGACGAGTGGTGCGGAGGGGTCGAGTCGGGTGGGTGGTGAAGCGGTACGGGTGGTGGTCGCCGACGACCAGACCGTAGTGCGCGAGGGGATTGTGATGCTGCTGGGGCTGTTGCCCGGCATTGAAGTGGTTGGTTCGGCGGCCGATGGGCTGGAAGCCCTGCGGCTGGTCGCCGAACACGCCCCGGATGTGGTGCTGATGGATCTGCGCATGCCGCGCTGCGACGGGGTGGAGGCGACTCGGCGCATCCGGGCCGAGTACCCGGCCACGCAGGTCGTGGTGCTGACCACCTTCGGTGACGACGACTCGATGTTCCCCGCCCTCCGGGCCGGTGCGCGCGGCTATCTCACCAAGGACGCCGGCGGGGAGGAGATCGTCAGGGCGGTGCAGCATGTCAGGTCGGGGGAGGCGGGGCTCTCGCCGCAGGTACAACGGCGCTTGCTGGAGCGGCTTGCCGAGTCCGGCGCCCAGGCTTCCAGCGCCGGTGCTCCAACACCCGGTGCCATGGCCGCCCATGGGTTGCCGGACGGGCTGACGGCCCGTGAGGCAGAGGTTCTGGCCCTGGTCGCCGAAGGTCTGTCAAACGCGGAGATCGCCCGTCGGCTGCATGTGAGCACGGCGACGGTGAAGACGCACATCAACAACCTCTTCGCCAAGACCGGGGTGCGTGACCGGGCCCAGGCGGTCCGCTATGCCTTCCGGAACGGCATCGCCCAGCCTCCCTGAGCGCCGTACGGCCTGTGGAGCAGGGGGAGCCGGCGGTGTGTCACCGGACGGCCCAGACGTAGCGGTGCTCCGGCCGCCCCGTCTCGCCGTATCTGAGGGTGAGGCTGAGTCTGCCGGACTCCTCGAGCCGCTTGAGGTAGCGCTGAGCGGTGGAGCGGCTCAGCCCCGACCGTGCCGCGACCTCGTGCGCCGATAAGGGCTGCGCCGCGGCGGAGAGCACCTGGCGGATCAGTTCGGCCGTCGGGGCCGAGTGCCCCTTGGGCAGCGGCGCGGTGGCGGCGGCGGTGCGCAAGGCGCCGAAGATCCGGTCGACTTGGTCCTGCTCCGCCTCCGCGGTGCCGTCCAGCGCCCGGCGCAGCTGAGCGTATGCCTCCAGCTTCACCCGCAGGCCGGAAAAGGTGAACGGCTTGACCAGGTACTGCAGGGCGCCGTAGCGCATCGCCATCTGGACGGTCGCGATGTCGCGGGCGGCCGTGACCATGATGACATCGGTCAGATGGCCGAGTTGCCGGATGCGGCGGATCAATGACAGGCCCGTCTCGTCCGGCAGGTAGTGGTCGAGCAGCATCAGGTCGACCTTTTGCCGGTCCAGCACATCGAGGGCCTGCGCCGCATCGTGGGCCTTGGCGGTGACATGGAAGCCCGGAATCCTGGCGACATAGGCGGCGTTGATCTGGGTGACGCGGAAGTCATCGTCGACGACGAGCACTTCGATCATCGGTTCACTCCTTCGAGTCGGCGCAGCGCTTCCGGCAGTTCCACGGTGAAGACCGCGCCGCCGCCCTGGCGTTCGGCCACCCGGGCGGATCCGCCGTACCGTTCGGCCAGCCGTCGCACCAGCGAGAGTCCGAGGCCCCGACGGCGGTGCGGGACGGGTTCCTTGGTGGTCCAGCCGTCGGTGAAGACCAGTTCCCGGGCCTCGGCGGGGATGCCCGGACCGTTGTCCGAGATCCGCAGGACGACGGTGGATCCCTCCGCGCGCAGGTCGACCTCCACCAGGGGTGCCGCGGGCGGTTGCGGCGACCGGGCGGCGGTGGCCGCGTCGAGGGCGTTGTCCACCAGGTTGCCGAGCACGGTGACCACGTCCCTGGGGTCCACCACCCGGCCCGGCAGATGGGTCGTCCCGCTCACCCGCAGCGTTGCCCCGCGTTCCGCGGCGACCGCGCTCTTGCCCACCAGCAGGGAGCCGATCAGCGGATCTCGCACCCGCTCGGTGACCTGTTCGGCTGTGGCCCGGTGCGCTCCGGCCACCTCCGACACAAACTCGACCGCCTCTTCGTGCAGCCCCAGTTCCAGCAGCCCGACGAGGGTGTGCATGCGGTTGGCGTGCTCGTGGTCCTGGGCGCGCAGCGCCTCGGTCAGCCCCCGGGTGGCATCCAACTCCCGGCTCAGCTGCTCGAGTTCGGTGCGGTCGCGCAGCGTCGCCACTGCACCTCGGCCGACGGTGGCCATGCGGTTGACGACCAGAACCCGGTCGTTCCGGACGGTGAGCAGGTCGGTGCCCGCCACTCGTCCGGCCAGTACATCGGCGGTCCGGCAGGCGGGCAGGACGGTGTCGAGCCGGTGGCCGATGGCCTCGGGGCCCAGGCCCAGCAGGCGCTGTGCCGCGTCATTGACGAGCCGGATGCGCTGATGCCGGTCCAAGGCGACCACACCCTCGCGAATGCCGTGCAGCATGGCCTCCCGCTCATCGAGCAGGGCCGAGATCTCCGAGAGTTCGATGCCATGGGTGCGCTTGCGCAGCCGCCACGAGACGGCGACCGCGGCGATTGCGCCGACGCCCAGCGCCGCACCGGCGTACAGCAGGATGTCGGGCACGGAGTGCAGCAGCAGCACGCGCACGCTGTCGTAGGGGATGCCGACCGAGACGACGCCGACGATGGCGCCGTCGGTGTCCCGAAGGGGGACCTTGCCGCGTGCCGAGCGGCCCAGGGTGCCCACCTCGATGCCGGTCCATTCCCGTCCGGACAGCGCGGCCTCCGGGTTGGTGCTGACGTGTTGGCCGATCTGCGAGGGGTTGGTGTGAGAGTAGCGGATGCCCTGGACGTCGGTCACCACCACATAACTGGCCCCGGTGGCAAGGCGGATGCGCTCCGCGTCGGTCTGGACCGGGCCGTCCGGCTCGGGCCGCCCGGCCAGCAGGGCGTGGGCGATGCCGGGTTGGGCCGCGGTGGCCTGGGCGATGGCCAGCGCCCGGTGTTCGGCCTGGTCGTCCAGGCGGGAGCCGAGCGGGGCGAGAAAGAGGCCCGCGGTGAGCAGGGTGACACCGGTGATGATGAGCAGCTGGACGGACAGTACCTGGGCGAAGACGCGTCGGGGCCACCGGGGGCGCATGGGTGTCTCTTTCGTGTCGGCACCTGTCGGAGTGCGGCGTTCCGATTCGGCGGCAGGGGCCGAACACCGCGTGGATCATGCCCGGTTACCCGGCCCTTCCATGTCTGTCACTTGTTCTAGCGCGAGCAAAACGAGTAGAACAGGGTTTGTGCACTTAAGCCGCACAGCGCTCACAAGGCTGCCCTGGTGTCATCCGCCGCTCCTAACCTCCAGCACCGGTGCCCCGCCCCCGGATCGCGGGGCCGAAGTGCCGGCAGCGGAGGCGGATGGATGAACCATGACAACATGTCGGGAGGTGTCCCGGCGATCGAGCTGCGCGGTGCGAGCAAGGTGTTCCGTACGCCCTCGGGAGCGGACCACCCGGCGGTGCGCGATCTCGATCTCACCGTTGGGCAGGGGGAGTTCGTGGCGGTCGTCGGTCCGACCGGCTGCGGAAAGTCCACCACGCTCACCCTGGTGAGCGGGCTGGAGGAGCCGACCGAGGGCGAAGTGCTGGTCGGCGGGCGGCCGGTGAACGGCATCCCGCCGGAGGTCGGCTTCGTCTTCCAGCAGGACGCCGTCTTTCCCTGGCGGACCGTGCTGTCCAATGTGATGGCCGGCCCGCGCTTCCGGGGCGTCCGCAAGACGGAGGCCCGGCAGCGGGCCCGGGACTGGCTCGGCCGGGTGGGCCTCGGGACCTTCGCCGACCGCTATCCGCATCAGCTCTCCGGCGGGCAGCGCAAGCGGGTGGCGCTCGCCCAGACCTTTGTCAACGACCCCACCATTCTGCTGATGGACGAGCCGTTCTCCGCACTGGATGTGCAGACCCGGGCGCTGATGTCGGACGAACTGCTCGAATTGTGGGGCGGTTTCCGTGCGGACGGGCGGAACGTGCCTCGCGCCTCCGTGGTCTTTGTCACCCATGACCTCGAGGAGGCCATCGCGCTGGCCGACAAGGTGGTGGTGATGACGGCCGGTCCGGCCACCGTCAGGGAAGTCTTCCCGATCGCCCTCCCCAGGCCCCGCAAGGTCGAAACCGTGCGCCTGGAACCGCGATTCATCGAGATCTACCGCGAGATCTGGTCCTCGCTCGGCGAAGAGGTCCGCATCACCCGAGAGAGGGGCACCCCTCATGTCGCCTGAGTCCGTCACCGCCGGGGCGCCCGCGGCACAGCGTGCTTCGGGCCGCACCCAGGCCAGGGCGCGGGCCGCCCGTAACCGCAGGGTCCTGGTGTTCGCGGCACGTGTGGTGCTGCTCGCCGTGGTGCTGGGGTCCTGGGAGGTCATGGCCCGGAAGGGTGTCATCGATACCTTCAACTACTCGATGCCATCGAAGATCTGGGATCAGATCGTGCAGTGGACCATGCATGGCACCGCGTATGGATCACTCGGGGAGCAGATCTGGACCACGCTCTACGAGGCCCTGTACGGATGGGTGGTCGGGGTGACGATCGGGGTGGTGCTCGGCATCGCCCTCGGCCGGGTGTCCTTTCTCGCCGAAGTCCTGGGCCCGTTCATCAAGATGCTCAATGCGCTGCCACGGATCGCCCTCGCACCGATCTTTGTGATCTGGTTCGGGCTGGGACCCGCCTCCAAGGTCGCCTCGGCCGTGGTGCTGGTGTTCTTCCCGGTCTTCTTCAACGCCTTCCAGGGCGCCCGCGAGGTGGACCGCAACCTGGTCGCCAACGCCCGCATCCTGGGTGCGAGCAACCGCCGGGTGACGTTGCAGGTCGTCATCCCGGCCGCCACCTCCTGGATCTTCACCAGCCTGCATGTCAGCTTCGGCTTCGCCCTGATCGGCGCCATTGTCGGTGAGTACATCGGAGCGAGCCAGGGCATCGGGCTGCTCGTCGCCACCTCTCAGGGGAACTTCAACACGGCCGGGGGGTATGCGGCGATGGCGATCCTGGCCGTGGTCGCACTGCTCGCGGAGGGGCTGCTGACCTTCGTGGAGAAACGCCTCTTCCGCTGGAAGTCCTCGGTGCCGGGCGAGCGCTGATGCGGTGACCCCCGCCGGATCCACACCCCCCGACATATATCCCTGACCATAAGGAACCGCACATGCGTATGTTCGGAAAGTCCGCCAGGGTCTCCGCGATGGTGACGGCGGGGGCGCTGTGTCTCGTGCTCGCCGGCTGTGCCGACGACTCGTCGTCGAACGCCGCCGCCAAGGGCAACGAGGTGGCCAAGGGAGACACCGTCAAGATCATGGTCGGTGGTCTGGACAAGGTGATCTACCTGCCGGTGATGCTCGCCGAACGGCTCGGCTACTTCCAGCAGGAAGGCGTCTCGGTCAAGTTGCTGACCGAGCCCGCCGGTGTGCAGGCCGCCACCGCGCTGGTCTCCGGCGATGTCCAGGGTGCCGTCGGCTTCTACGACCACACGCTCGACCTCCAGGCCAAGGGCAAGAAGGTGGAGTCCGTGGTCCAGCTGGCGCAGACGCCGGGGGAGGTGGAGGTGGTGTCCAGGAAGGCCGCGGCGGAGCTGACTTCACCCAAGGACTTCAAGGGCAGGAAGCTGGGGGTCACCGGACTCGGTTCGTCCACCGACTTCCTGACGAAGTATCTGGCCGTCAAGAACGGGGTGAAGGTCAGCGAGTTCACCCCGGTCGCGGTGGGCGCGGGCCAGACGTTCATCGCCGCGCTCCAACGGGGCTCCATCGACGGCGGCATGACCACCGACCCCACCGTCGCGCAGATCCTCGCCAAGAACACCGGCAAGGTCATGCTCGACATGCGGACCCCCGAGGGCTCCAAGGCCGCGCTCGGCGGGCTCTACCCCTCCTCCTGCCTCTATATGACCAGCAGTTGGGCGAACGATCACCGGGACACCGTTCAGAAGCTCGCCAACGCCCTGGTCAAGAGCCTCAAATGGATGTCCGTGCACAAGCCGGGGGAGATCGCCGCCAAGATGCCCGCCGACTACGCCAAGGGCGGCAAGGAGCTCTACACACAGGCGATCGGGGCCACCCTGCCGATGTTCACCAAGGACGGCGTGATGCCCGCCGACGGGCCGAGGACCGTGCACGAGGTCCTCAAGTCCTTCAACTCCGAGCTCAAGAACGTCTCGGTGGACCTGGAGAAGACCTACACCACGGAGTTCGTCAGGAAAGCGGGCTGACGGAGACGACGTCCATCCGGGCCGGGGTGCCCGGCGCCCGGCCACAGCTCTCCGGACGGGGCGGTTCCGCGGCGCCCTGCTCGACCACCACCCGCCAGGCACGGCCGTCGGTGTGGACCACGGTCACGGTCCAGCGCGGCGCCGTGCCCCGGGTCCCGGACACATCCAGGGCGTCCGCGCCCTCCTCACCGGTCAGTTCCCGGACCGCCAGCTCGGCGGCCTGCGCGGGGCGCTCCCAGGTGGAGCGCCCCCGGCAGTTCACGGTGACGGCGCGGCCCTCGCGGGCGGCTTGGAGCACCTCCTTGACGCCATGCGCGGTGGCCCGCCCGTATGCGTAGCCATAAGGCAGGACGAACAGCGTCGGTGCGAAGCGATGTCCCCCGATGTGGGTGACCTCCCAGACCTCTGCGCCGCCCGCGGCGGCCAGCTCCGCCGCCAGCGGGCGGCCCAGCAGGGCGCAGCAGCGGTCCCGCTTGCCGTTGGTGCAGACCAGGGCGAGCGGGTCTCCGTCGTACGGATCCCACAGCCCCCCGTGCTCGCCCGCCCCCAGCGCCGCGAAGTCCAGCCCGGCAAGGCAGGCGGGGTCGGTGAGTTCCGCGGTGCGGATCCAGGAGCGGCCGGGGGACGTGTGGGCGCCGAAGACCCGCTGGCCGGCCGGCCGGTGGCAGTCCGCGTGCCGCCCGGGGCGGCGGATCAGCGCGATGCGCACCCCGGTGCCCTCGGCCGCGGCTTCGAGCGCCCGTGCGACGGCCGGGGCGAGATGGCTGGAGGCGAGGGCGTCGGCGCCCCAGGGCCCGGGCTGTTCGATCAGCAACCAGGTCCGTGCGGTGGCCGCCGTACCGGCCAGGGGCTCGGTCAGTCGGCGGGAGGCGGTCGAGCACATACTCACGTAGGCGAGCCTAACCTGACTTTGTGCGCACTGCGCGGGAGTTGATCGGCTCGTACGACTTCCGGGCCGCCCGGCGTCCGAACCGTCAGGGAAGGGGCTGCGGGGGCCGGGGCCCGTGGTACTGACCGGACGGGCGCAGCCGGAGCGGGCGCTCGGTGTACTCCTCCAGCGCGTGCGCGATCCAGCCCGCCGTCCGGGCCACCGCGAACACCGTTTCCCCGGCCTCGGGCGGCATGCCCGCGGAGACCGACAGCACGGCGAGCGCCAGGTCCACATTGGCGTGAAGTGACACATGCCGGGCGGTGATCGCCTCGATCTCCCGCGCCGCCGCGAGGGCTTGTGCCGCATCGGGGACCGACTCCAGCCGGGCGAACAGCGCACCGGCCAGGGGATCCGCCCCGGGATACCGGCGGTGGCCGAGCCCGGGCACCCGCCGACCGCCGCGGAGCTGGTCCGCGACCACGGCTGCCGCGCTCCAGCACCTCGGCGAGCATCCTGTGCGCCAGGCCGCTGGCCGCGCCGTGCAACGGGCCGTCGAGGGCGCCCAGTCCGGCCGAGACGACGGCGTAGGGGTTGGCCCGTGCCGAGGCGGCGACCCGCACCGCGAGGGTGGACGCGGCGGGGTCGTGGTCGATGAGCAGGACGAGCGCGGCCTCCAGTGCGCGCAGCGATGCCTCGTCGGGTCTCCGCGCGGTGAGCCGTGACCACAGCCGCCGGGCGAGCGGTCCGTCACCCCGGTGCGGCGTTCCGGCCGGCGGGAGGGCGTCGACCAGGGTCGGGATCAGTCCGCGTGCCGTGCCCAGCACGGCCTCCGGCGACAGGTCGAAGCGCAGCGGATCGGCCGTGGCCGCGGCGATCGCGGCCACCCGCAGCCGGTCGGTCGACCCGCCGGCAGCGGGCAGTGCCGTCACGCGCGGCCGGCCGCGGTCAGGGCCTCCTCGGGGGCGGTGAACCGGATGCCCGGCCGCAACTGCCCGGTCCACAGCCAGTCGGCCACCTCTTCGTAGCCGTGCCGTTCGGCGAGGGCGACGGCATCCACGCCGCGGTAGTAGTAGCGGTCCTCTCCGATCAGGGTGATGCCGGTGCGGATGGTGCTCTCGTCGCCGAAGGAAGGCTCGCGCCGGGTGCCGCCCCGCCGCACCAGTGCCTCGACTTCGCGCGCGTCGAAGGTGCTGCCCCGGCCGCCCGGGGCACGGCTGCTGCTGAGCTGGCCCCGGCTCACATATGCGTAGACCGTCTCCGGTTTGACGCCGAGCGGGCGTCGTTGTGACCGACACCGCCCTGGGAGATGTGCGCGCACGCGAGGGCTTCTACCACTACCGCCAGTACTCGGCCGTCGAGCTCGCGCAGGGCCGCATCTTCGAGGACGTCTGGCACCTGATGTTCCACGGCGGGCTGCCGGACGTGGCGGGACGCGCCGCCTTCACCGCCCGTACCGCCGCGCTGTGTCACCTGCCCGCGGACGTATGGGACGCCCTGCCGGGCATCGCCCGTTCCTGCGCCGGAGCCGGCCCGCTCGCCGGGCTGCGGGCCGCGCTCTCCCTCCTCGGCGGTGCCATCGGGCTGCGACCGCTGTACGACCTGGACACCACCCGGCGCCGTGCCGACGCGCTCGTGGCCTGCGCCGCCGTACCCACCCTGCTCACCGCGCTGCACCGGCCGGGCCGGGGACTGGACCCCGTCGAGCCGCGCGACGACCTCCCGTACGCCGCCAACTACCTCTACATGCTCACCGGTTCGGAGCCCACTCCGCGGCGGGCCCGTGCCATCGAACAGTACCTCGTCTCCACCATCGACCACGGTTTCAACGCCTCGACCTTCACCGCCCGCGTCATCGCCTCCACCGGCGCCGATCTCGCCGCCTGCCTGTGCGGGGCGATCGGCGCCCTGTCCGGGCCGCTGCACGGTGGTGCGCCCCAGCCGGGCACTCGACACCCTCGATGCCATCGGCACCCAGGACCGCATCGGCCCCTGGATCCGGGACCGGGTGCTCGCCGGTGAGCGGATCATGGGCTTCGGCCACCCCGTCTACCGCACCGAGGGCCCGCGCTCCCGGATGCTGCGCGGGATCGTCCAGGGGTTCGGCGGGCCGCTGGTGGAGTTCGCGGTCGAGGTCGCGCGGCAGGTGGAGGAGATCCTGGCGGAGCTCAAGCCCGGGCGCGAGCTGCACACCCATGTGGAGTTCCACGCCGGCGTGGTCATGGAGCTGTGCGGGCTGCCCAGGGAGATGTTCACCCCCACCTTCTGCGCGGCCCGCGCGGTCGGCTGGAGCGCCAATATCCTGGAGCAGGCGGAAGACTCCAAGATCATCCGCCCGGCGGCCCGCTATGTCGGCCCGCCCCCGCCGCAGCCGGTCCCCGCCGCGCTCGGCTGACGACGCCCGACCGACGAGGAGGCGCCCCCGTGGCCAAGCGACAGATCCCGGTCATAGTGCTCGCCGGATTTCTGGGATCGGGCAAGACCACTCTGCTCAACCATCTGCTGAAGAACAGCGGGGGCAGCCGCATCGGCGTGATCGTCAATGACTTCGGCAGCATCGAGATCGACGCGATGAGCGTGGCCGGTCAGGTCGACTCCATGGTGTCGCTGGGGAACGGCTGCCTGTGCTGCGCCGTGGACACCGACGAGCTGGACGGTTTCCTGGACCGGCTGGCCCGCCCGGCGGCCCGGATCGATGTCATCGTCGTGGAGGCCAGCGGGCTGGCCGAGCCCCAGGAACTGGTCCGGATGATTCTGGCCGGCGAGAACGACAGCGTTGTGTACGGCGGGCTGGTCGAGGTGGTCGACGCGGCGGAGTTCTCCGGTACCCGCGCCCGGCACCCGGAGCTCGACCGGCACCTGGGCATCGCCGATCTGGTGGTCCTCAACAAGGCCGACCGGGTCGGGGACGCGGCACGCGAGGGCCTGTTGGAGACGATCGCCGGGCTCGCGCCCGGTACGCCCGTCGTCACCGCCTCGTACGGGCGGGTGGATCCCGAGCTGCTCTTCGACCGCAAGCCCCGGGAGGACCTGGCAGAGGCGGTGCGGCAGCTCTCCTTCGAGGATCTCTGTGCGGGGGAGCGCGAGCGTGCTCACGACGGTCATCTGCATGCCGCCTATGAGAGCGTCGAGTTCGTCTCCGATGAGCCCATGCATCCGCGGCGGTTGATGGACTTCCTCGACCGCAGGCCGGAAGGGCTCTACCGGATCAAGGGATTCGTCCATTTCGGGGTGGCCGGCCACCGGGACAAGTTTGTGGTGCACGCGGTCGGTGACTTCCTGCGGTTCCGCCCGTCACCGTGGGCGCGCTCGGAGCGGCGGGCGACACAACTGGTGCTGATCGGCAGGGGGATCGACGGGCAGGCGTTGCGGGAGGAGCTCCTCGCCTGCCGGGACGCGGGTCCACCTGGCGGTGATGACCGGAGCATGTGGGGGGTGCTGCGGTATGCGCGGGGCTGAGCGCCGGGGGTGCCGCTCCTGACCTTCTCCCGGCCGGCGCCGGGAGGCGCCCCAGGACGGGCTGAATGGTCAAGCCCGCCCTGGAGGGTGAGGATCCGCTCAGACCGGACCGGCCACCACCGCGACCGGCTTGGCCGGTGCCACGCCCGAGCCGTCGCGGCGCGGGTCGGGCTCGGGGAGGACGGCCGGGGAGCCGTTCGCCGTCGCGGCGCGGGCCGGGGCGGCGCCCGCCCAGGCGAGCACCAGGCAGTCCTCGCCCTTCAGGAAGCGCTGGCAGCGCACCCCACCGGTGGCCCGGCCCTTGCGCGGGTACTGGTCGAACGGGGTCAGCTTGGCCGAGCCCTGGGAGGCCGCACCCGGCAGGCCGCCCGCGGCACCGGCAACCGTGAACACCACCGCGTCATCGGCCGGGTCGACCGCGGTGAAGGAGATCACCTTCGCCCCGGAGGACAGCTTGACGCCCGCCATGCCGCCCGCCGGGCGGCCCTGCGGGCGCACCTGCGCGGCCTGGTAGCGCAGCAGTTGGGCGTCGTCCGTGATGAAGACCAGGTCTTCCTCGCCCGTCCGCAGCTCGACCGCGCCGACCACCGAGTCGCCCTCCTTGAGGGAGATGACCTCCAACTCCTCCTTGTTGGCCGGGTAGTCGGGGACCACCCGCTTGACGACGCCCTGTTCCGTGCCGATCGCCAGGCCCGGGGAGGATTCGTCCAGCGTGGTGAGGCAGACCACCCGCTCGTCCTCCTCCAGCGACAGGACCTCCGAGACCGGCGCCCCGCCCGCCAGACTCGGCGCCGCCGCGGTCTCCGGCAGCTGCGGCAGGTCGACCACGGACAGCCGCAGCAGCCGCCCGGTCGAGGTCACCGCACCCAGGTCACCGCGGGCCGTCGCCGGGACGGCCGAGACGATCACATCGTGCCTGACGCGCTTGGCCTCGGCGCCCTCGTCGGCGAACGGCTCGGCCCCCGCCGTGCGGGCCAGCAGGCCGGTGGAGGAGAGCAGCACCCGGCACGGGTCGTCCGCGACCTGCAGCGGCACCGCCGACACCGGCGTGCCGGCCGACTCCAGCAGCACCGTGCGCCGGTCGGTGCCGAACTGCTTGGCGACGGCGGCCAGTTCCCCGGAGACGAGCTTGCGCAGCTCGGCATCGGATTCGAGGATCCGGGTCAGCTCCTCGATCTCCGCGGTGAGCCTGTCGCGCTCCGACTCCAGCTCGATCCGGTCGAACTTCGTCAGCCGGCGCAGCGGGGTGTCGAGGATGTACTGCGTCTGCACCTCGGAGAGCGAGAAGCGCTCGACGAGTGACTCCTTGGCCGCCGCTGCGTTCTCACTCGATCGAATGATTCTGATGACCTCGTCGATGTCGACGAGCGCCACCAGCAGGCCCTCGACCAGGTACAGCCGGTCGCGCCGCTTGCTCCGCCGGAACTCGCTGCGCCGGCGCACCACTTCGAAGCGGTGGTCGACATAGACCTCCAGCAGCTCCTTGAGCCCGAGGGTGAGCGGCTGACCGTCCACCAGCGCCACATTGTTGATGCCGAAGGACTCCTCCATCGGCGTCAGCTTGTAGAGCTGCTCCAGCACGGCCTCCGGGATGAAGCCGTTCTTGACCTCGATGACCAGCCGCAGGCCGTGGGCGCGGTCGGTGAGGTCCTTCACATCGGCGATGCCCTGGAGCTTCTTGGCGCCGACCAGCTCCTTGATCTTGGAGATCACCTTTTCCGGGCCGACCGTGAAGGGGAGCTCCGTGACCACCAGCCCCTTGCGGCGGGCGGTGACATCCTCCACGGAGACGGTGGCGCGGATCCGGAAGGTGCCGCGGCCCGTCTCATAGGCCTCACGGATTCCGCTCAGCCCCACGATCCGCCCACCGGTGGGCAGATCGGGGCCCGGGATGTACTTCATCAGAGTGTCGAGGTCGGCGCCCGGATGCCTGATCAGGTGCCGGGCGGCGGCGACGACCTCGCCCAGGTTGTGCGGCGGCATATTGGTCGCCATGCCGACCGCGATCCCGGAGGTGCCGTTGACCAGCAGGTTGGGGTACGCGGCCGGGAGGGTCACCGGCTCCCGCTCGCTGCCGTCGTAGTTCGGGGCGAAATCGACCGTGTCCTCGTCGATCGACTCGGTCATCAGCGAGGTCGCCGGGGCCATCCTGGCTTCGGTGTACCGCATCGCGGCGGGCGGGTCGTCATTGCCCAGCGAGCCGAAGTTGCCGTGCCCGTCGACCAGCGGCACCCGCTGCGAGAAGGGCTGCGCCAGGCGCACCAGGGCGTCGTAGATCGAGGCGTCGCCGTGCGGGTGGAGCTTGCCCATCACCTCGCCGACAACCCGGGCACACTTCACATACGGCCGCTCCGGCCGCAGCCCCATCTCGTTCATCTGGTAGAGAATGCGGCGGTGCACGGGCTTGAGCCCGTCGCGGGCATCGGGCAGGGCCCGCGAGTAGATGACCGAGTAGGCGTACTCGAGGTAGGAGCCCTGCATCTCGTCGACGACGTCGATGTCGAGGATGCGCTCCTCGAAGTCTTCCGGCGGCGGCGGGGTCTTCGTGCTGCGGCGGGCCATCGCGGCTGCGGCTCCTTCGATCGATTGCCGAGGCGGGGGGCGGACTCTCAATGACGCGGTCCATTGTGGACCGCCTCACCGACAACCCCGACCGCGACCCGTCCGCAAGAGCGCACCGGGTCGGGAACTTCGCGGAATGTCAGTGCGCTTGCATACAGTGACACCAGTCTTCATCACGCCGGACATCGCGAGCCATCGCGAGTCGGCACGGGATCCCACAGCGATCGAAGGGACGTACATGCCCATGGGTCACACGGCCACGCAACAGGCCGGCACCGGCGGCCTGACAGCGACTGAGCACCGCCTGGCCAATGGCCTGCGGGTGGTGCTCTCGGAGGATCATCTGACCCCGGTCGCCGCCGTCTGCCTCTGGTACGACGTCGGCTCGCGCCACGAGGTCAAGGGGCGCACCGGCCTCGCCCACCTCTTCGAGCACCTCATGTTCCAGGGCTCGGCCCAGGTCAAGGGCAACGGTCACTTCGAGCTGGTGCAGGGCGCCGGCGGTTCGCTCAACGGCACCACCAGCTTCGAGCGCACCAACTACTTCGAGACCATGCCCGCCCACCAGGTGGAGCTGGCCCTGTGGCTCGAGGCCGACCGGATGGGCTCCCTGCTCACCGCGCTGGACGAGGAGTCCATGGAGAACCAGCGCGACGTCGTCAAGAACGAGCGCCGCCAGCGCTACGACAACGTGCCCTACGGCACGGCCTTCGAAAGGCTGACGGCCCTGGCCTACCCCGAGGGCCACCCCTACCACCACACCCCGATCGGCTCGATGGCCGATCTGGACGCCACCTCCCTGGAGGACGCGCGCGCCTTCTTCCGCACGTACTACGCCCCGGGCAACGCCGTTCTCGCGGTCGTCGGCGACATCGACACCGAGCAGACGCTCGCCTGGATCGAGAAGTACTTCGGCTCCATTCCCGCCCATGACCGCAAGCAGCCCCCGCGCGACGGCTCCCTCCCGGACACCATCGGCGGGCAGCTGCGCGAGGTGGTGCGCGAGGAGGTCCCCTCCCGCGCGCTGATGGCCGCCTACCGCCTCCCGCACGACGGCGGCCGCGAGGCCGACGCCGCCGACCTCGCTCTGACCATCCTCGGCGGTGGCGAGTCCTCCCGCCTGCACAACCGCCTGGTCCGGCACGACCGCACGGCCGTCGCGGCCGGCTTCGGCATGCTGCGCCTGGCCGGTGCCCCCTCGCTGGGCTGGCTGGACGTCAAGGCCTCGGCCGGGGTGGAGGTGCCCGCCATCGAGGCGGCCGTCGACGAGGAGCTGGCCCGCTTCGCGCTGGAGGGCCCGACCCCGCAGGAGATGGAGCGGGCCCAGGCCCAGCTGGAGCGCGAGTGGCTGGACCGGCTCGCCACCGTCAGCGGCCGGGCCGATGAACTGTGCCGGTTCGCCGTGCTGTTCGGCGACCCGCAGCTCGCCCTCACCGCGGTCCGGCGCATCCTGGACATCACCCTCGAGGAGGTGCAGGCCGTCGCCAAGGACCGCCTGCACCCCGACAACCGCGCCGTGCTGGTCTACGAGCCGGCCTCCGGCGCGGACACCGCCGCCGAAGCCCCCGGCGCCGCCGCCGAGAACGCACAGGAAGAGGAGACGGCCCAGTGAGCGACGCCGTAGCCGCAGGCACCACCAGCCCAGCGATGGAGTTCCACCCCCGGCCACAGCCGGGCGCCGCGACCCCCTGGGCCTTCCCGGCCCCCGAGCGCGCACAACTGCCCAACGGCCTCACCCTGCTGCGCTGCCACCGCCCCGGCCAGCAGGTGGTCGCCGTCGAGGTCATCCTGGACGCCCCCCTGGACGCCGAACCCGCCGGGCTCGACGGCGTGGCCACGATCATGGCGCGGGCCTTCTCCGAAGGCACCGACAAGCTCAGCGCCGAGGACTTCACCGCCGAGCTGGAGCGCTGTGGCGCCACCCTCGACGCCCACGCCGACCACCCCGGCGTCCGGGTCTCCCTGGAGGTCCCGGCCTCCCGGCTGCCCAAGGCCCTCGGCCTGCTGGCCGACGCCCTGCGCGCCCCCGCCTTCCCGGACAACGAGATCGAGCGCCTCGTCCGCAACCGCCTGGATGAGATCCCGCACGAGCTGGCCAACCCCGCCCGCCGGGCGGCCATGGCGCTGTCCGCGGAGCTCTTCCCGGCCGACTCGCGGATGTCGCGCCCCCGCCAGGGCACCGAGGAGACCGTCGAGCACATCGACGCCGCCTCCGTGCGGGCCTTCTACGAGGCGCACGTCCGCCCCGCCACCGCGACCGCCGTCATCGTCGGCGACTTCACGGGCGTGGACCTCGACCAGGCCCTGGCCGACTCGCTCGGCGCCTGGACCGGCTCCACCGCCGAGCCCCGGCCCGTGCCACCGGTCACCGCCGACGACACCGGCCGGGTCCTGATCGTCGACCGCCCCGGCGCAGTGCAGACCCAACTGCTCATCGGCCGGATCGGCGCCGACCGGCACGAGCGGGTCTGGCCCGCCCAGGTGCTCGGCACCTACTGCCTGGGCGGCACCCTCACCTCCCGGCTGGACCGGGTGCTGCGCGAGGAGAAGGGCTACACCTACGGCGTGCGGGCCTACGCCCAAGTGCTGCGCTCCGCCCCCGATTCCACGGGTGCCGCGATGCTCGCCATCAGCGGATCGGTGGACACCCCGAACACCGGCCCGGCGCTGGAGGACCTGTGGGCGGTGCTGCGCACCGTCGCGGCCGAGGGCCTGACGGACGCCGAGCGCGATGTCGCCGTGCAGAACCTCGTCGGCGTCGCCCCGCTGAAGTACGAGACGGCGGCGGCCGTCGCGGGCACCCTCGCCGACCAGGTCGAGCAGCACCTGCCGGACGACTTCCAGGCCCGGCTGTACGAACGCCTCGCGGAGACCGGCACCGTGGAGGCCACCGCGGCCGTCGTCAGCGCCTTCCCGGCCGGCCGTCTGGTGACGGTGCTCGTCGGTGACGCCTCCGAGATCCTGGAGCCCGTCAAGGCGCTGGGGATCGGAGAGGTGACGGTCAGCTCCGCCTGACGGAGGCTCAAGGGCCGGACGGACAGGGAGGCGCAGGGGCCATGGAGGCTCCTGCGCCTCCCATATGCCCGATGTGGGCACGGCGGTTGCACGCCATCCCTGTGGCGTGTGTCACTAAATCGTGGTTCCGTTTGCCGTTCGAATCTGACGCCGATTAGCTTCTGTGCGGCAGTCCGTCAGATCGGAGCCGCACCCGCGGCCCCGGGCAGCCATCGCCGAGTCCCCGTACGGCGCGAGCCAGGGGAGCCGGGGAACCACTTGTTCCCTGGGGTGAATCGGGCCCCTCTCCGGAGGGCTCCGTAGGAGACCTTCCTGCTCCGAACCCGTCAGCTAACCCGGTAGGCGAGAGGGAAGGAAAGGATCAGCCGCGCTTATGGCGTTCACCCGTCCTACCGGGAAACACCGTCGTCCGAGCCGTGCCGTGCGCGTCAGCGCCAACATAGCGGGCATAGCCACCCTCACCGCCACGGGTGTGGCCGTCGGCGTCGCCGCTCCGGCCTTCGCGGCCTCCGACGACTCTCCGCTTCACGAGGACACCGGCCTGACCCAGGCCATTGTCATCACCGACGACGTGGCCCAGAACGTCGGTGCGCAGGCCGACACCCAGCGCGGGGCCGCCGACCAGGCCGAGGCGAGGCACCAGGCGGAGGTGGCCGCCAAGAGGCAGGCGGCGCTGCTCAAGAAGCGCGCGGACGAGGCCAAGCGGAAGGCGGACGCCGAGCGCGCCGCCAAGGAGCGTGCCGCCCGCGAGGAGGAGCGCAAGCGCCTCAACACCTTTGTGCTGCCGATCGACGGCTCCTATGTCTCCACCGCCTACCAGGCGACCAGCGGACTGTGGTCCTCCGGCAGCCACACCGGTGTCGACTTCCATGCCGAGTCGGGCACTTCCGTGCACGCGGTGGGCGCGGGCACCGTGGTCGAGGCCGGCTGGGGCGGCGCCTACGGCAACAACATCGTGATCAAGATGGCCGACGGCACCTACACCCAGTACGGCCATCTGTCGTCCATCGGCGTCTCCGTCGGCCAGACGGTGACCCCCGGCGAGCAGATCGGCCTCTCGGGCGCCACCGGCAATGTCACCGGCCCGCATCTGCACTTCGAGGCGCGTACGGCTCCGACCTACGGCTCGGACATCGACCCGGTCGCCTATCTGCGCGCGCACGGCGTCGACATCTAGTCGACATCCAGGCCCCATGCCACACTTCGCGAAGGCCCCGGCCCCTTGGCCGGGGCCTTCGCGCATGGCCAAAAATATCCCTGGGATCTCCGGGGCCATCGGAAATCGCACGTGATTGCAATAGAGTCGGCCGAGTTCTCTGAGCAGCGGAGGTTCGTCCATGCGGGACGGCTCGTGAATGGTGCTGGCGAAGCGGTGCACGAGGGCCGCGGGATTTCCGCGCACGCCGTGTGCACGGCGATCCGTGACGACATCGTCGCCGGGACCTTCCCGCCCGGCGCCCGGCTCATCGAGGACCTGCTGGCCCGTCGCTACGGCGTCTCCCGGGTGCCGGTGCGTGAGGCTCTGCGCACCCTCGCGTCCGAGGGCTTTGTGGTCACCCGTCGGCATGCGGGCGCCTGTGTCGCGGAACCCACCCGGCAGGAGGCGGCCGATCTGCTCGATGTGCGTGCCCTGCTCGAACCGCTGGGCGCGGCCCGGGCCGCACAGCGCCGCACCGAGGCGCACCTGAAGGTTCTGCGGGGGTTGGTGAGGCTCGGCCGGGAGCGCGCCCGCACCGGGCGGACCGGCGAGCTGTGCCCGCTCGGCGACTGGTTCGACGAGACGCTCGCCCAGGCCTGCGGCAGCCCCAGCCTCGCCGCGCTCCTCACCCAGCTGCGGCGCAAGATCGCCTGGGTGTACGCGGCCGAGCCGCCCGCGCGCCCGGTGGAGACCTGGGAGGCGCACGGAGCCCTCGTCGACGCCATCGCCAGAAGGGACGCGGAACGGGCGCGGGCGCTCGCCGCCGCGCGCGCCGGGCGTTTTCCCGGGGAATTCAGGTTGTGGCGGCCGGCCGGGGGAGTCGGCGAGCAGGGCCGGAAACGGCCTGTAAACACGGCGAGCGCTCGTTCTTAACAAACGGGCGCTATTCCTTGATAAAGACCGGCCGGGAATTGTGGCGGTTCCCGGCCGGGTAGCCGCGCGCATGGTGCGCGGCAACAGCACAACAGCACAACGGGGCCGCGGCGGCCCCGACCGGGGCTGCCACGGCCCCGTTGCGGGCCGTCGGCTCAGACGGTCTCCGGAAGCTCCTCGAGCCCCTCGGCGACCAGCTTCGCCAGCCGGTCGAGCGCAGCCTCGGCGCCGTCCGCCTCGCTGGCCAGCACGATCTCCTCGCCGCCCTGGGCGCCCAGGCCCAGCACGGCCAGCATGGACCCGGCGTTGACGGGGCTGCCGTCGGCCTTGGCGATCGTCACGGGGACGCCGGCAGCAGTCGCCGCACGGACGAAGATCGACGCCGGGCGGGCGTGCAGCCCCTCGGCCCAGCCGACGTTTACGCGGCGCTCAACCATGGTGTTGCCCTTCAAGTCGAATTGGTTGTCTAGACCAGTGTCTCACGGGGTGCGTGGTGCTCCGGCGCAGCGCCCCGTGCTGTCGGTCCCCGGCCGTACGCTGACCTCATGCAGACGCCGCCAGAGCACGCCTACCCGGCCCACTGGGAAGCCGATGTGGTGCTGCGCGACGGTGGCACCGCCCAGATCCGCCCCATCACCCCCGACGATGTGCAGCGCCTGGTCGACTTCTACGAACAGGTCTCGGACGAGTCCAAGTACTACCGCTTCTTCGCGCCCCACCCCCGGCTGTCCGACCGTGACCTGCACCGCTTCACCCACCACGACTATGTGGACCGGGTGGGCCTGGCCGCCGTCGTCGGCGGTGAGTTCATCGCGACCGTGCGCTATGACCGCCTCCCCGCCGGGGCCCGCGCCGATGCGGCCGTGCAGGCGGAGGTCGCCTTTCTGGTGCAGGACGCCCATCAGGGCCGCGGCGTCGCCTCCGTGCTGCTCGAGCACATCGCGGCCGTCGCGCGCGAGCGGGGCATCGGACGCTTCACCGCCGAGGTGCTGCCCGCCAACACCAAGATGATCAAGGTGTTCACGGATGCCGGCTACACCCAGAAGCGCAGCTTCGAGGACGGCGTCGTCCGCCTCGAGCTCGACCTGGAACCCACCGACCGGTCGCTCGCCGTCCAGCGCGCCCGCGAGCAGCGCGCCGAGGCCCGCTCCGTCCGGCGCCTGATCACCCCCGGCTCCGTCGCCGTCGTCGGCACCGGCCGGGGGGACGGCGGCATGGGCCGCTCCGTGCTGCGCAACCTCCTCGCGGGCGGCTTCACCGGGCGCCTCCATGCCGTCAACCGGGCCTTTCCGGAGGGCACTTCGGTGCTGGAGCCCGAGGGCGTCCCCGCCCATCGCTCGCTGAGCGACATCACCGGCCCCATCGATCTGGTCGTCGTCGCCGTGCCCGCAGAGCAGGTCCCGTCGGTCGTCACCGACTGCGGCGAGCACGGGGTCCAGGGCCTGCTCGTGCTGACCGCCGGATACGCCGAGGCCGGGCCGCGGGGGCGGGAGCGCCAGCGCGAGCTGGTCCGCCGGGCCCGTTCGTACGGCATGCGCGTCATCGGCCCCAACTCCTTCGGCCTGGTCAACACCGCCGACGGCATCCGCCTCAACGCCTCGCTCGCACCCGAGCCGCCCGCCGCCGGGCGGCTCGGGCTGTTCAGCCAGTCCGGCGCGATCGGCATCGCCCTGCTCTCCGAGCTGCACCGCCGGTCCGCCGGGCTGGCCGGGGTCTCGACCTTCGTTTCGGCCGGCAACCGCGCCGATGTCTCCGGCAACGACTTCCTGCAGTACTGGCACGACGACCCGGACACCGACGTCGTCCTGATGTACCTGGAATCCCTCGGCAACCCACGCAAGTTCACCCGCCTCGCCAAGCGCACCGCCGCCCGCAAACCGGTCGTCGTCGTCAAGGGCGCCCGGCACGGCGCCGCCGCCCCCGCCGGGCACGCCGTGCCCGCCAGCCGCCTCCCCGACGCCACCGTCTCCGATCTGCTGCGGCAGGCGGGTGTCAGCCGCGTCGGCACCGTCACCGAGCTCATCGACACCGGGCTGCTGCTCGCCTCCCAGCCGCTGCCGGCCGGCCCGCGCATCGCCATCCTCGGCAACTCCGAGTCCCTCGACCTGCTCACCTATGACGCCTGCCGCACCGACGGCCTGCGCCCGCTGCCGCCGCGCGACCTGACCACGGCCGCCGAGCCGGCGGATTTCCGGCAGGCGCTCGCCGAGGCCCTGGCGGACGACGGCTGTGACGCCGTCGTCGTCACCGCCATCCCCCGGGTCGACGGCCGGGCCGGCCAGGCATCGGCCCGGCTTGCCGCCGCCCTGCGCGAAGCGGCCGCCACCGCCCCGGCCGCCAAGCCCATCTGCGTCGTCCACCTGGAGATCCCGGGCCTCGCCGAGGCGCTCGCCGCTCCCGGTGCGGGCACCGGCGTCCGGATCCCCGCCTACCCGGCCGCCGAACGGGCGGTGCGCGCCCTCGGCGAGGCCGTGCGGTATGCGGCCTGGCGCCGCCGGACCGAGGAACGGTCCGGCCGGATGGCTGCCTCCCCGGCCTCCCCGGCATTCGACGACATCGACGAGGCGGGCGCCGCCGCCGACATCGACGTCCTGCTCACCGCCCACGGCGCCACCGGGCCCCGGGCCGTCACCCTGTCCGCCGCCGACACCCAGCGCCTCCTCGCCCGGTACGGCATCGCCGTCCTGCCCGCGCTGCCCGCACCCACCCCCGGCGCCGCCGTCGACGCGGCGCGGCGGCTCGGGTTCCCGGTGGCGCTCAAACCCACCGCCCCGCACCTGCGCCACCGGGCCGACCTGGGCGGGGTCCGCCTCGACCTGGGCGGCGAGGCGGAACTCACCCGGGCGTACCGCGAGTTGACCGAACTGCTCGGCAAGCCCTCCGAGATCCGCCTGGTGGTGCAGTCGATGGCCCCGCGCGGTGTCGACACGGTGGTGCGGGCCGCCATCGACCCGGGTGCCGGGGCCGTGCTCTCCTTCGGTCTGGCCGGGGCTCCCTCCCTGCTGCTCGGCGACACCGCCCACTGCCTCGTCCCGGCCACCGACCGGGACGCCGCGGAGCTCGTCCGGTCGATCCGCACGGCCCCGCTGCTGTTCGGCTGGCGCGGCTCCGCGCCCGTGGACACCCCGGCCCTGGAGGAGTTGCTGCTGCGGCTGTCCCGCCTGGTGGACGACCACCCCGAAGTGGTGGGCGCCGACCTCGAGCCGGTGATCGTCGCCCAGCACGGCGTCCATGTCCTCGGCGCGTCCCTGCGGCTCGCCCCGCCCCCGGCACGCGATGACCTGGGCCCCCGCAGCCTGCCCTCGTATTGATGCCCGGGGCGGCAATCAGGCTCCGTGCGCCCCGTAGGATGGGCATATGGCGAAGACCGGTACGACGACCCAGGGGCTGCGCGCGGCCATCGAGCGCAGCGGCTACTACCCGGCCCTCGTGGCCGAGGCTGTGGAGGCGGCCGTGGGCGGGGAGCCGGTCGTGTCGTACCTGGTCCACCAGGAGACGACCTTCGACTCCAACGAGGTGCGCCGGCATGTGACGGTGCTCGTCCTGACGGGCACCCGCTTCATCGTCAGCCACACCGACGAGCAGGCCGCCGACGGCACCTCCCCGTCGCCGTACGCCACCACCTCGACCGAGTCCGTGAAGCTGGAGCGGATCTCCTCCGTGGTGCTCAGCCGGGTGGTGGCCAACCCCGAGTCGTACACCCCGGGCACCCCGCCCCGCGAGGTCGTCCTGACCATCGGCTGGGGCGCGGTGTCCCGTATCGATCTGGAGCCGGCCGCCTGCGGCGACCCCAACTGCGACGCGGACCACGGCTACACCGGCTCCTCCACCGCCGACGACCTGAGCCTGCGCGTCAGCGAGGCGGGCGACGGGCCGGACAGCGTCCGGCAGACCCTCGCCTTCGCCCAGGCCCTCTCCGAGGCGACCGCGGCGACCGCCCGCTGATGTCCCACCCGACCACCGCTTCGGCCTGGCACGAACCCGCCCCGTTGGACCCGCGTTCCGCGCCGCTGCCGCGCTATGGCACCGGCTCACTCGGCGATCTGCTGCCGGCGGTCGCGGCGGGCCTGGGGGTGCCCGGGCTCGGCTCCGGCCTGGAGCTGGCGCCCGCCGACCGGGTCTGTGTCTTCCTCATCGACGGGCTGGGCTGGGAGCTGCTGCGTGCCCATCCGGCCGAGGCGCCGTTCCTGCATTCGCTGTTGGGCAGTTCCCTGAACGGCACCGGCGAGCCGATGACCGCCGGTTTCCCCTCCACCACCGCGACCTCGCTCGCCTCGGTGGGCACCGGACTGCCGCCCGGTGCCCATGGTCTGCCGGGCTATACGGTCGCCGACCCGGCCACCGGGCGGCTGATGAACCAGCTGCGCTGGCGGCCGTGGACCGACCCGCACAGCTGGCAGCCCTACCCCACGGTCTTCCAGCTCGCCGACGCCGCCGGGGTGAGCACCTGTCAGGTCTCCGCACCCGATTTTGAGCACACCCCGCTGACGAAGATCGCCTTGAGTGGTGGCACCTTCCACGGCCGCCTTTCCGGCGAGGAGCGGATGGACCTGGCCGCGGAGCGGCTGGGTGCCGCCGACCGCTCGCTGGTCTACACCTACTACAGCGAGGTCGACGGCAAGGGGCACCGGTTCGGCGTCGACTCCGAGGAGTGGCGCGGCCAGTTGATGTACGTGGACCTGCTCGCCCAGCGCCTGGCCGAGCAGTTGCCGCCCCGCTCGGCGCTGTATGTGACCGCCGACCACGGCATGATCGACATCCCCTTCGACCCGCAGTCGCGCATCGACTTCGACGAGGACTGGGAGCTGCGCGCCGGAGTGGCGCTGCTCGGTGGCGAGGCCCGGGCCCGCCATGTCTATGCGGTGCCCGGAGCCGCCGGTGATGTGCTGACCGTGTGGCGTGAGGTGCTCGGCGAGCAGATGTGGGTCGCGGGGCGCGATGAGGCGATCGAGGCCGGCTGGTTCGGGCCGCCCGGACAGGGCGTCGACGACCGGGTGTACGCCAGGATCGGCGATGTGGTCGCCGCGGCCCGCGACGACATCGCGATCGTGGCGACCGGGACCGAGCCCAATGAGTCGGCGATGGTCGGGCTGCACGGCTCGATGACCCCCGTCGAACAACTGGTGCCGCTGCTGGAAGTACGCTCCTGAGGCACCGTTTTCCGGTCCCCGCTCCCGGACGCTTCCCGAACCCCCTACGAACGAAAGGCATTGGCCTTCCCATGCCCGAGCTGGTGTTCTTCTCCGGAACGATGGACTGCGGAAAGAGCACTCTCGCTCTGCAGATCGAGCACAACCGCTCGGCCCGCGGCCTGCAAGGGATGATCTACACCCGCAACGACCGGGCGGGCGAGGGCAAGTTGTCCTCCCGGCTCGGCCTGGTCACCGACTCCGTCGAGGCGGGCGAGGGATTCGACTTCTACGCACATGTCGTCGGCCATCTCTCCGCGGGCGGCCGCGCCGACTATGTGATCGCCGACGAGGCCCAGTTCCTCGAGCCCGAACAGATCGACCAGTTGGCCCGGATCGTCGACGACCTCGAGCTCGACGTCTTCGCGTTCGGCATCACCACCGACTTCCGCACCAAGCTCTTCCCGGGCTCGCAGCGGTTGGTGGAACTCGCCGACCGCATCGAGGTCCTGCAGGTCGAGGCGCTGTGCTGGTGCGGGGCCCGGGCCACCCACAACGCCCGTACGATCGGCGGACAGATGGTCGTCGAAGGGGCCCAGGTCGTGGTCGGAGACGTCAACCAGCCGGAGACCGTGGTCGGTTACGAGGTGCTGTGCCGTCGCCATCACCGCCGTCGGCTGACGGCGGCCGCGGCGCGCGCCGCGGCGCTGTCACCGGATGTGCTGCCGGTCGACCCGGCGCCGCTGGTTACCGAGCCGTCCGCAGGAGGGTGAAGGCGGCGCCCTCCGGGTCCTCGACCGCGATGGTCCGGCCCGCTGCCGCCTCCTGTGGTGGGCCGAGCACCCGCCCGCCCAGTTCGGTGACCCGGTGGGCGGCGGCGTCCGGGTCGGCCACCTCGAAGTACGTCATCCAGTGCGGGCGCCGCAGCGCAGCGCCGACGCCGCGGATCGCGGCCACCGGGCGCCCGTCCACATGCAGGGTGAGGGTGTCGGAGTCCACCGAGCCCGCCGACTTGGTCTCATAGCCGAAGAGGGCCCGGTAGAACTTGACGGCAGTGCCGGCGTCGTGGGTGATCAGCTCGTGCCACACCGGAGTGCCCGGCACGCCCACCAGTTGGGCGCCCACCAGCTCCTGCCCTTGCCATACCCCGAAGGGGGCGCCGGCCGGATCGCTGGCCAGCACCAGACGTCCCGACTGGGCCGCGGCCAGCGGGCCCACGCCCACCGTGCCGCCGGAGCAGCGGATCCACTCCGCGGTGACGTCCGCATCATCGCTCGCCAGATAGGTGGTCCAAGTGGATGGAAGTTGACGGTCGGGCGTCAGTTCGGCCACTCCGGCCACATCGCGGCCGTCGATCGTCGCCCGGGCGTACGGGCCCAGTTGGCTCGGGCCGGGGCTGTAGTAACTCCAGCCGAACAACCCGCCGTAGAAGTCCTTGCTCGCCTCCAGGTCGTGCACCAGGAGGCTCGTCCAGCACGGGGTGCCGGGTGTCTGCCGAGCCTCCCCGTCGCTCCGCCGGGGGGAGGACCCCCATACCTCGGTCATCGTCGCTCTCTCCTCGGACCATCGTGGTGGCCGCGCGTCCTTCCCTCCGTTGCCTGAACGGCGGGGGAGGTGCCCCATGGACTGCGGCGCGCGGGGTGGTGCGGGACGGTGCCTGAGCAGATGTTTGCACCACCTGCCGGGACGCGTCCCCCGGCCGCGCCGGATTTCACTGGTTCCCGCGGGATCCCGCGGGTTCCCGCAAGAAGAGACGGAATTCGCGTTTCGCTTCCCTTTCGGCGCCATTGCCGCGCCCAGTATCGATCAACCGTGCGTGGTCTGGCCAGAGCGCGTTGTGCACCCGGCACCGCCGGAAGTCCCGGCGGCGCCCTGCGGAATGACCGGGGTGAGCGGAGTCAGTGCCGCGTCACTAATCCTGCTTCTTGCGGCGGGTGCCGAAGACGATCTCGTCCCAACTGGGCACCGCTGCCCGGCGACCCGGCCGGACGCCGTCCGCCTCTGCCTGACGGTCCGTCGTGCCGATCAGCCGCTCGCGGTGCCCGGCGACCGAACGGGGCATCAGCACATCCGCGTAGGCGGACCCCGCGCTCGCCGCCGGGGCGGGCGGCTCGACGGCCTCCGTCTCCTCCGCCGGGGCGTCGGAGGCCGGGGCCGCCGACGGCGGCTCGGGAACGACCATGTCGCCGCGGAAACTGGGCACGGCCTCGAGCAGGCTGGTCAGCGAATCCCGCTCCTTGCCGCCGTCCTCGCCCGGGGCGCCGACGGGATCGTCGGGCGCCGGCGAGGCCGTCGCCTGCCGGTCCAGTGGCCGGTCCCGGGGGAGCCGCGCGATGCGCGGTACGAAGGGGAAGCTGGGCTCGGGCGTGTCCTCGGTCTCGCCGATGAGCGCCCGCGCCTCGTCGTCCAGCGCAGAGACGATCCGGCGTGGCGGGTCGTACGTCCAGCTCGCCGCGCGCGGCTCACCGGCCACCCGGTAGACCAGCAGGACCTCCCAGGTGCCGTCGTCGCGGCGCCAGGAATCCCACTGCGTGGTGTCCTTCTCGGCACCGCGCAGCAGCAGCCGCTCCGCGACGGCCTCGCCGAGCTGCGGACCGGTGCTCTCGCCGGGGCGGCGCACCGGGGTCTTGCGGGCGCGCTCGGCCATGAATGCGCGCTCGGCGAGCACCGGCCCCTCGAAGCGCCGCACCCGCTCGACGGGGATGCCCGCGTGCTGTGCGACCTCCTCCGCGGATGCGCCGGCCCGGATCCGGGCCTGGATGTCGCGGGGGCGCAGGTGGCTTTCCACCTCGATCTCGATCTGCCCCAGGCGCGCGCGGTCATTGCGCACGGCGGCACGCAGCCGCTCATCGATGGGAAGGGTGTACTCCGTGCTGTCCGCAGCCTTGAGCACCAGCCGTGTGCCGTCGTTGGAGACGGCCACGACACGCAGTTCGGGCATGGGGACCTCCCGGGTGGTGCCTGCCGACGTCACGTGCGTCGCTGCTTCCGCTGGTCGAGTGTGGCCTGCCCGGGTAGCAGCCTGCCACAACATTGCCGAGTTGACGGGGCGAGAGCCGCCTGGGCCCCTCCCGTCGGGTCCGGGCAGCCGGACGGGGTTACCGGGGCCAGGGCTGGCCACAGTACTCCATTCGGACCACTGGGGGTGGATCGGCGCGCCATCGATGTTCACGTCCGACAAGGGAGTTGGACGCGTCCTTCTGCGCCCAGGACCTTCCCATGGGTGGCGAGGTTCACACAATCGCCGGATTCGGAACTGTTCGTTACGCTCGAATGTCTCTTCTGGCTGCAAGAGGGCATGAAAGGAACGACAGAGGCTGGAGATGGACGACAAAGCCGAAAGCGACGCAAAAAACACAAAGAACCAGAGGAAACGTCTGGACTTGAGTGTCGCCCAGGTCGCCGGCAGTGCCCTGGCTGCGGTGGTCGCCGCACTGCTCGCGGGCAAGCTCGGTGTGTACGGCACCGTGATCGGTGCCGGCGTCGTCAGCATCGTGGCCACCACGGGTGGCACGGTCTTTCAGCACCTGTTCAAACGTACGGGTGAGCAGGTCCGCGAGGCGACCACTCAGGCGGCGCGGCCCACGCTGCGGCAGGTCCCGGTCCGCGAGGCGGGCCGGGCCGTGGGCCGCGACCGGTTTGACAGCGCCCCGGACTCGGTGCTGTCCGGTACGGACCCCGGCCGTGCCCGGCCGTCCGGGCGGACCGGCGGGGTTCCGCCGCTGCCGGAGGGCGAGGACCATTCGCGGCTGCTGCCCCGGGTGTCCCGGTCCGCGGCGCCACCGGCGCGGCCCGGGGCGTACCCCGGTGCGCCGGACGGCGGCTACTCCGAGGGCACGGTGCACGGCACCCGGGTGCGTGGCTGGAAGCGCTCGTTGCTGGGTGCCGGTGTGGTCTTCGCACTGGCGATGGGCGGACTGACCGTGGTCGAGCTGACCTCGGGCTCCAGCGTGAGCGGGACGACGGTCAACCGGCTCGTCGACGGGGGCGGGCCGAAGCCGAAGAAGCAGCGGGAGGAACCGGCCCCGCAGTCGCCTCGGCCGGGCGGGGCGCACGGTGCGGAGGACCGGGAGCCGGGGAAGGGTGGTTCGACGCCGTCCCCCGGCGCCTCCGAGCAGGGCGGCGGTACCGCCGAGCCGTCCCCCCGGCCGTCGACGTCGCCCTCCGGCGGCGGCTCCTCGCCGTCCCCGGACCGGACGCCCGGGCCGACCCGCACGCCGGACGACGGCAAGGGCACCGGCGGCGGCCGGCAGCCCGGCACCCAGCCGCCGCAGGGGCAACCGGAGACGCCCTGAGCGATCGCTCAGTCTCCCAGCACCCGCCGCAGGTAGTCGTTGCCGAAGACGCGGTACGGGTCCAGCCGGTCCCGTACCGCGGTGAACTCCGCGAAGCGCGGATAGGCCGCCGCCAGGTACGCCGCATCGCGACCGTGCAGCTTGCCCCAGTGCGGCCGTCCACCATGAGCGATCATGATCTGCTCGGTCAGTGAGAAGTACGCCTGGTGGGGGGTACCGCGGTACATGTGTACGGCCAGATAGGCGGTGTCCCGGCCGGCGGCAGTGGACAGCGGGATGTCGTCGCCCGGCGCGGTGCGCACCTCGACCGGGAAGCCGATCCGCAGACCGCGGCGCTCGATGGCGGCCCGGAGTTCGCACAGTGCCGCCATGGCCGCGGCGCGCGGCAGCGCGTACTCCATCTCCAGGAAGCGCACCCGGCGCGGGCTGGTGAAGACCTTGTACGGGACATCGGTGTAGCCGCGGGCGGACAGCGCCCGGCTGGTGAGCCCGGCGATGCCGGGAACGGTGGCGGGCACCGCCCGGCCCAGCGCGCAGACGGCGCCGAACAGGCCGTTGGCCAGGAGCTCGTCCTCCACCCAGGCGCGGGGCCGGGCGGGCGGGCGGGGCGGGGCCCCCCGGGGGTTGGGGGGCGGTGTGGGGGGCCGGCGGGGGGGGCTGGAGACGCCCCGCAACCGGGCGCTGGTGGTGCGGGAGGAGGGCGCCCCCCCGCGCCCCGCCGACCAGGTGGGCCCCCGGCACAACCACCCCAACACCCCGCGGCTGGATTAGGACCAC